>JBAUCP010000166.1:0-2734 GCA_049677625.1 Occallatibacter sp.
GAGGCAGCCACCGCACTGTACAGGCAGGCCGTCAATCTCGCACCTGATTCTCCCAAGTCTCACGCTAATCTAGGCTTTGCTCTGTTAGTCGCCGGAGAAATCGAGTCTGCAATTGAAGAACTTCGTCGGGCGACATCGCTGGGCCCAGACGACGCCGAAGCTCACTTCAATCTCGCTTGTGCCGAAACCGATATTCGCGACTATAAAGCAGCAATCGTTGAGTATCGTGAAGTGATACGAATAGATCCGAATTACCCTGATGCGCGCAGGAGACTCAACATCCTTTCGAACCATGGCTAGAACGCCGCTCCATTCAAATCAGAGCCTTTAAAGCAGACGCTTCGACTGTACTACTCCGACGGCGGAGCACGCATGTTCTTCGCCAGCTTCCCCGTTGCCCTGGCTCAATCGTGAGAGACCGAGTCGATCCGGGCCTCTCCGTCAGGCTTCGGTTCGTTGGCTCTCTTGACGTTTTTCACGACGTACATCGCAGCGTCGGCTGCGCTGAGCAGGGAATCGCTGGTTGCGCCGTCTTCCGGATACACGGCAATCCCCACGCTTGCCGAGCCGCGCAGCGCGTAGCCCTGCAAAGTGAAGGGGTCCTCAAAGCAGCGATCCAGCCGCTGCGCGATCTCCTCGGCATCGGCACGGTTGCGGATGTTCGGAATCAAGGCAGCGAATTCGTCGCCGCCCATGCGGGCCATCAAATCACCGGGCCGAAGCTGGTTCCTCATGCGCAGCACACATTGCTGCAGATACAGGTCGCCCACCTGGTGGCCATAGGTGTCGTTCACCGGCTTGAAGTCGTCGAGGTCGATATAGATAAGACCGAATGGCCGCTGGCGCGGGCTGGCTTGCTCAATCAGTGCATCGAGTTGCCTCTCCAGCGAGAAGCGGTTGTAAATGTCGGTAAGCAGGTCATACTCGGAGCGGTGCATCAGATCCGAGTAGAGCCCTCGCGTCTCGATGGCCACGGTCGCCAGCCACGAACCGATCGAAAGCGCTTCCATTGCATCGGCGCGCGCCGGAGCAAGCGGATTGACTGCGGCAAAGAGAGTTCCATGCACCGACCCGGAACGGGAGCAGACCTCGTGTGAAAGAACCTTCCAGCCGGCTGGCGTGGGATTGCCGCTCCCGAGCCGGACGTTAGCCCCAAGTTCGCACCAGCAGTGTGCGCCGCCCAGCTTCAATGAGACCAACAGCGATATCTCTTCGATGATTTCACTGAGTGGCCGCGCACCGTTGATGTCCTCCAGGATGCTGCTCCGTCTTTTCTCCAGTGCGGCCTCGGCCTCGACGCGCCTGGCCATGGCTTCGACCTGCCGGTTGATCTTCCTCGAAAGAGCCCAACCCCAAAGGCAAGCGACAATGACCGCAATCAGGAGGAATCCCACCACGATGATCAGATTTTGAACATTGAGCACCGAGGGCGGGGCGACCAGCAAAACATCGGCGGGCGAGCGAAGAAGCAGATCGACGTCTTTCGACTTGTCAAACGGGTCCGATCCGTTGAGCATGCAAATTCCAGTGACGCGGACCTCGGACCCGAACGGGATGTGCCGGATGGAGCGGAACTGGCTCTCGGCTGCGTTAGCCGGGTGACGGTAGATGGCTGAAAAGAGGTGTCCGCCGGAAACCAGCACATACTCGTCCTCGCTCGCTTCCTGAACAGCCATCAGCAGCCGTCCTTCGGTCGAGACCAGATCGAATGCTGCACTGCCGGAACGAAGATCCGATAACGTTACGCTGCGCGGAGCGATAGGCGCCTGGCTTCCGGCACTCCGAATTTCGCTGTGCGTCAAGGTCAGGTAGCCGAGGCTGCTGTCGGGGAAGCCCGAGGCGTCAGCGAAATCGCCTACGCGCAGCGGCTGCTGGGTCTGGGTCATCAGCAACAGGCTCTTTGCACCGTTTTCGAGCACCACGGTCGATCCGGGCTGATAGTAAGTAATCGTCCCCTGCACGCGAATTCTCTGCGTCATATCCTGGACGCGATATCCTTTGAGAACCTGGTCCATGGGCGTGACTGGAAGGGCCTGCGGACCCACGCCGGGGCGCTTCAGAATCCTGATGTCGCTGAGCGAATCTACATAGAGCGCGGCGCCGGTCAACTGCTTCTTGCCGTCGAATCTTCCCGAAACGACACCCGTTACTTCAACCTCATCGTCGAGCAGATCGCTGGGCGCACTCGCGTCCGCGCTGGGAACCAGCGTTTCAATGTAACCGCCGTCCATGAGCAACTGCAGGTCGATCACCCGCCGATTCGCATACCGCGACAGGTCAGCGGCGCGGACGGTAGCCCGTATTGTCACTCGCAAACAATCGTGGTCGCCGCTGATCAGGTCGGCGAAAGAAACCGCCTCCGGTTCGGGCGACGTGCCAGACCCGAGCAAAGTCACATCGTTGCTCATCACGATGGGCCGAAAGCTCGCCTGGGTCGTGCCGCGGATCATGACCCGATCGCCGGGAACCAGCCTGATTGCAGTGCCGGTTTCAACGTAGATCGCCTGACCGTCCTGTTGCACCCAGAGACCAAAAAGGCCGGGATCGTAGTAGGTCACGGTGGCTTCGAAGGCCACCGGAAGTCCCTGGTTGGCCTGGCCGTTGCTGAGGGAGTGGATTTGGCTCAGACTGGTCAGTGGTTTAGGAGCCATCGCATGGGTGGGTACGACCAGCAGGAACAGCAATTGGAACCATGCGATCGAACTTCTCATCCAGCAAAGCCTCTGACGGTGAC
>JBAUCP010000167.1:0-9769 GCA_049677625.1 Occallatibacter sp.
GCTTGGAGTTTTGATTGTCTTGGGAGGCAGAAAAGAAAAATGGCCATTGCCGGATACGTTAAGCCAGGATTCAGGGTAGGCTCGTTCACATGTCCGCACTGCAACTGCTATTCACAGCAGGAATGGCGGTATATCTACCGAAGCGGCGGAATGGAGCAAGATACTGAATGGACAACTTCATGGTGCCTACGCTGCAACAAGTATTGCTTTTGGGAAAGCCAAAAGCTCGTGTGGCCGCTTAAATCAGGTCTCTCGGACCCGATTAACGGTTGTCCAAAGCAGATTGAAGCCATCTACAACGAAGCCCGTCAGGTGTTTCCATACTCACCGCGCGCGTCCGCAGCGCTCTTGCGCCTTGCTATCCAGATGATTTGTAAGGAGAAGGGACTGCCAGGCAAAGATCTGAATGCTGATATTGGTGCGTTGGTTGGAAAGGGTTTGGCGGCGGAAATTCAACAGTCGCTAGATTTGGTGCGAGTCGTTGGCAATCATGCGGTCCACCCGGGCCACATTGTCATTGAGGACAATAAGGATCACATTGAGAAGTTTTTCGGCTTGGTTAATCTGATCGTTGACGTTCTGATTGTGCAGCCTGCGAGGGTTAGCGAGATGTTCAACGCACTCGTACCGGCAGTGCAACAGAAACAGATAGCAGCGAGGGATGGTAAACCATAGTTGTCCCTTCTAGATGACTCGAATCCGCTTTTGCGTCCGCGCGCGACCCGAGCCTAGAATAGGTTCAATTCCGAAAACGATGGAGAATTTCGTGGACTACTCGCAGATCATCACGATTGAACCCGGTAAACGCAGCGGGAAGCCCTGCATTCGTGGGCTTCGGATTACCGTATATGACGTTCTGGGATACATGGCCGCAGGCATGACTCAAGAGGAGATCTTGGCCGACTTTCCGGACCTGACTGAGACGGACATTAGGGCCTGTCTTGCCTATGCCGCAGATGCCGAACGCAGGCTCGAGATCGTCCCGCTGTGAAGCTTTTGTTGGACGAGAACCTGGCGCCTCGGCTGGCGGCTGCGCTCTCGGACCTCTACCCTGGCTCGGTTCACGTTCGGGATTGCGGACTGCGCGGGGCCTCCGACGTCGAGGTTTGGCTTTATGCCCAGGAGAAAGGCTTCGTCATTGTCTCGAAGGATTCCGATTTTTCGCAGAGGAGTTCTCTGCTTGGCGGTCCGCCTAAAGTTATCTGGCTGCGGGTTGGCAACTGCGCTACTACACGGGTTGATTTCATTCTGCGCAACGCCGCTGTGCGCATTCAGACCTTCGATGACGGCGAAGAAAGTTGCCTCGTGCTGACGCATCCTCGTAGCAAATGAGTTGGCAGACCTTCAGGAAGCAGGCGGTAAAAAGATAAGTGGTTTCTAGAATTGAGATACCCACATTGAACGCCGAAATTGCAACGACACAAGGAATCGGTGGTTTGGACTGACCGGAGATTGAGTAAACATACGACATGCCCACAACAACCAACAAAGATTACTACGCAATGCTAGGCGTCAAGAAGACGGCCACGCCGGACGAGATTCGCAAGGCCTTCAGGAAGGCTGCGCGCAAATACCACCCCGATGTGAACCCAAACGACAAGCGCGCCGAAGAAAAGTTCAAGGAGATCTCCGAGGCCAACGACATTCTGAGCGACGAGAAGAAGCGCAAGATTTACGACCAGCTTGGCTTCTACTCCGACCAGATTGACCCCGCGCAGGCCGAGGCCTATGCGCGCCAGCAGGCCGCGGGGCATCGTCCTCCAGTTGATTTTGACGGCTTCGATTTCTCCGGATTTTCCGGCGGCCCAGGAGCGCAGGCCGGCGCCGGCTCGTCCACCTGGGGCAGCTTCAAGGACATCTTTTCGGGAATCTTCTCCGGAGCGCAGCAGCCGCAACAGCCGCACGGCCCGCAGCCCGGCACCGATCTCGAGTACCAAGCCACCGTCGATTTCTGGACCGCCATCCGCGGCGGCCAGGCCCGCATTCAGGTCAATCGCCAGGAGACCTGCCCCACCTGCCATGGGCAGGCCGTTACCGGCGGCGTGATGCAGTGCCCGGAGTGCAACGGCACCGGCCAGGTGACGCAGATGGGCGGGCGGATGAAGTTCAACATCCCGTGCCCGCGCTGCAACGGCACCGGCCGCACCTCGAACGCCTGCGCTACCTGCCACGGCGAGGGCACCGTCGCGCGCACGGAGACGGTGGAGTTCCGCATCAAGCCCGGCACCCGCGACGGCCAGCGCATCCGGCTGCAGGGCAAGGGCAACTCCGGCGTGAACGGCGGCGCGGCGGGCGACCTGTTCCTGATCGTGCGTACCGGCACGCACCCGGTGTTCACGCGGGTTGGCGACGACATCCAGCTCACCGTGCCGGTCACCGTGGCAGAGGCGTCGCTGGGCGCGAAGGTGGACGTGCCTACCATCGACGGCCGCGCGCAGTTGAAGATTCCGCCCGGTACGCAGAGCGGACAAAAGCTGCGCATGAGGGAGCGCGGCGTGGAGAGCGCGCAGCATCCCGGCCAGCGCGGCGACCAGATTGTGACCGTCGAAGTGGTGGTGCCCATGCTCCAGGACGAGCGCAGCCGCGAGATCATGCGCGAGCTGGCGCGGCTCAACAACCAGGACCCGCGGGTATCGTTGTTTGAGAAGCTGTGAAGAGCAGGGAACAGGGAATAGGGAAAAAGGGAACAGAACGATCGAGTTGAGTTAAGCTGATCTTCGAGAAAGCCCCATGACAGCAAAACGCAAATCCAAAGGCGCGTACATGATCTCGGCAGTCGCCGAGATGTACGAGATTCATCCGCAGACGCTGCGCCTCTACGAGCGCGAGGGGTTGCTCAAGCCCTCGCGCACCGACGGCAACACGCGCCTCTATACGGACGAAGACCTGGAGCGGCTGGAGTTCATCCTGAACCTGGCGCGCGACCTGGGCGTGAACATCGCCGGCATCGGCATCATCCTGCAGATGCGCGAGCGTATGGAAGAGATGAACCGCCAGATGCAGAGCTTTGTGGAGTACGTGCGCTCGGAGATGCTGACGCGCTTCCAGCAGGCTGCGCCCGGCTCGGCGGGGGCCATTGTGCCCATGCGCAGGCCGGTGGTTGTGCCGCGGCCGGTTGGCCGCGCAAAAGCAACTGACCGGACATGAGCAGCAGGTGAGCAGTTGAGCACTCTCGACCGCGAACGGATATTCTTAAACCTGCATGCCGTACATCCTTCTTGGACTGGCCATCTTCGGCCTGATTACGTCCACCGTCTTTGCGGGCATGGTGCTGGCAGCCGTGCCCGGCTACCTGCGCGAGCGGCGGCAGGCGCTCGCGGCCCAGGCCGAGCGGCCAGGATTTACGCCTCCGCTCACGCTGCTCAAGCCGGTGCACGGCGCGGAGCCGGGGCTTGAGGCGCACCTCGAAACATTTTTCAAGCAGGACTATCCGGAGTACGAAATTCTCTTTTGCGCGCGCGCGCTCAACGATGCGGGCCTGGAGACGGCGCGGCGCGTGGCCGCGCGCCATCCGCATATTCCGGTCAAGTTTCTCTCCACCGGCGAGCCGCGCTACATCAACGCCAAAGCTGCATCCATGGAGCTGATGGAGACCGAAGCGGCGCACGAAATTCTGGTCATCTCTGACAGCGACGTGCGTGTGACGCCGGATTATCTGCGCTCCGTGGTCCTGCCGTTTGCGGATGCGCGCGTGGGCGCCATGTGCTGCCTCTATCGCGGCGTGGCTGCTCAAGGCGGATTGTGGGCGCGGCTCGAAGCCGTAGGCATGAGCGTGGAGATGACCGCGGGCGTGCTGGTGGCGCGCAGGATGGAGGGGATGCAGTTTGTGCTGGGGCCGACCATGGCCTTCCGGCGCAGTGCGATCCGGCAGATGGGCGGCTTTCGCGTGACGGCGGATTATTGCGCGGACGATTTTGTGCTGGGCAATGAGACCTTCAAGCTGGGCCAGACGGTGGCGCTGAGCCATCATGCCATCGATCACATGGTGTTGAACTCAAATTTTGTGGATTCGATGAAGCACCAGGTGCGATGGATGAAGTCCACGCGGTTCTCGCGGCCCAAGGGACACTTTGGCACGGCGCTCACCTTCAGCATGCCGTTCGCGATTGCCGCGTGGGCCGCGGCTGCGTGGATAGGCCATCCCTGGTGGGGATTGGCGCTCTTCGGCTGGGGCGTGGCTTCGCGGCTGGCGCTGGCCATCGCGGCGGGCCGGCTGGTGGTGCATGACAAAAGCTGGTTCGGATTACTGGTGCTCTATCCCATCCGCGACCTGATGGGGTTCTGCTTCTGGGCGGCCAGTTACATGGGCCGGCGGATTCTCTGGCGCGGCCAGGTCTTTGAGATGCTTCCCGGCGGCAAGATGCGCGCCACGCGGTAGACTGGCGTAACGCGAGCCTGCACGCCGCGCTCCGTTTGCAGAAAAGGGGCACCCCGACAATGTTCGAACGATACATAGAGAAGGCGCGGAGGGTGATCTTCTTCGCGCGCTATGAGGCCAGCCAGTTCGGTTCGCCCTTTATCGAAACCGAACATCTGCTGCTGGGCCTGCTGCGCGAGGACAAGTCGCTGACCAACCGCTTTCTGCGCTCGCACGGTTCGGTCGAGGCGATCCGCAAGCAAATTGAGGCGCACAGCACCATCCGCGAAAAGGTCTCCACCAGCGTGGACTTGCCGCTCTCGAACGAGAGCAAACGCGTGCTGGCCTATGCGGCGGAAGAAGCCGAGCGGATGGGCAACAAGCACATTGGCCCGGAACACCTGCTGCTGGGTTTGCTGCGCGAAGAAAAATGCTTCGCCGCGGAGCTGTTGCATGAGCGCGGGGTGAATCTCAACAAGGTTCGCGAAGAGCTCACCGGCGCGCCTCATGTGCATGAGCCGCGCGGCTTTACTGAGCCTTCCCCTTCATCCGCCGAGTTCAGCAGGAACCTTACGCAGGCAGCAATCGACGGCGAACTGGATGCCGTGATTGGCAGGGAGCAGGAACTGGACGCAGTCATGGAAGTCCTGGGCCATCTTCGCGGCGGAAATCCGCTCCTGGTGGGCGAACGCGGCGCGGGCAAGACTGCGATCGTGGAAGCCCTGGCGCAGCGCATCGCGGATGGACCGGCCCCACCATTCCTCGCGGAGAAACAGGTCCTGGTCTTTGACGTTCAGCGCGCTCTCGGCTCGGCGCAGGACCGACAATTGCGCGAGCAAGTGACCAGCGCGATAAAGACAATCGCCGAGACCTCGGGCGCGATTCTGTTTATCGGCGAGCTGCGCGCCCTGCTGGCGCCGGCTGCGGAGTTGGGCTTAGGGAGCGCGGCGGGAATCCTGAGGCACTCGCCGCTCGAAGACAAGGTACGATGCATTGCCACGGCCACGCACGCTGAATATCAGGAGTGCCTGCGAGAGGCGCAGTGGCTTGACGCCGGTTTCCGTCCCGTTTATGTCCGCCCGCTGAGCGAAGAAGACACGCTCAAAGTATTGGCGGTTCGCAAGCTGCGTTACGAAAAGTTTCACGAAGTCAGTTATGCAGACGAAGCGTTGCAGTGCGCCGCGCAATCCTCCAGCCGCTATCTTCCGGAGCGCGCGCTTCCCGGCAAAGCGCTTGAGCTGCTCGACGCGGCCGCGGCACAAGTGAAGCTGCGACAGGGCGCGCAGCCCGAGGAGATTACTGATGCGCAGAATCGGCTGAGGTTCATAACCAGCCGAATGGACCGCGCTGTGCAGAACCACGAGTTCGAGAAGGCCAGGTTTTATTCCGACGAGGAGCGCAAGGAGCGCGAGAATCTACATGCGCTCCGCGAGAAATATGGGCAGGGCGAGAACCCGTCCGGTGTGGTGGGCCGGGAGGATGTGGAAGCGGTGATTGCGCGTTGGGCGGAGTATCCGTTCCGGCCTTAGAGAATGCGCGGGTGTGGTCCGAATCTGGAGAATCGCCTTAACTCACCCGCTGAAGTTCGCCGTTGCGATAAACCGAGTGAATCCCGACAGGCGACCTTTCCGGAGACTCATAGGTTGCCAGGCTGTCGATTGCATCTTCCCGGAACAGAACAATATCGGCGAAGCAGCTTGCGGCGAGAACACCGCGGTCCTCGATGCCGTAGCGTGCCGCCGGCTTGCCCGTAATCTTGTGGACTGCTTCCGCAAGAGACAGCCACCCTTTCTGCCGCGCATAGGTCCCCAGCAAGAGAGGAAATGTGCCATGCAGCCTGGGATGCGGCCGCCCTTTCACGTAAAACCCGTCGCTGATGATCGTCGCAAAAGGATGTTGCAGCGATGCTTTCAGATTCTCCGCGCTTTGGTTGAAGCAGAGCATCGCAACATCACCCTGTTCCTCTTCCAGCATGTCGAGCACCACATCGACAGGCTCTTTGCCGCGCTGCTCCGCTATCTGAGCCAGCGTCTTCCCGATTGCATGCAGATTCGCCTCGGACCCAACCGAGGAAATATAAATGTCAGACCAACGCCAAGGGATGGAGCGAGCAAGTTCATCCCGGATCGCAAGCCGCTTGGAAGGAGTACGGAGCCGCTCCATGAGATCATGCAGGCCTCCATCCAGGGCGCTCTGCGGCAGCAACTGAGTAAGAACGCTGGAACCGGCGACGTAGGGATAGCAATCAAACTCAACGTCAACCCCTTCCACGTTCGCTCTCTCTATTCGGTCGATAGCTTCGCTTTGCAAATGCCAGTTCGCTGCGCCGACGGCCTGCAGGTGCGAAATCTGGAGTCGTCCGCCGCTGTGGCGAGCCAGGCGAATCTGTTCTTCGACCGCGTCCACCAGCCCAGAAAAATACGATCGGATGTGGCTCGTGTAGATTTTGCCTTTGCCGGCGGTCACATTGCACAAACGCTGCAGTTCTTCTGTCGGGGCGCTCGACCCTGGCGCATACATCAGCCCGGTGGAAAAGCCCACTGCGCCTGCGTCCAGCGCCTCGGCAAGCAGGCTTTCCATGGAACAAACCTCAGCCTCACTCAACGTCCCCTGCTTGTTGCCCGCGACCGCGATGCGCAGCGAGCCATGTCCTGCAAGGGACAAGACGTTGGTCGTGCAGCTTTGTTCGATAGCTTCGAGATATGCTTCCGTCGAAGGCCAGCCCCAGGCATCGTCTCCGCAGAAAATGCCATTCGCAAACGATCGCAGGTCGGCCGGGTTGCGAGCTGGCGGATACGCCGAAAAGCCGCAATTGCCAACCACTTCCGTTGTCACGCCCTGGCGCAACTTCTCCTTGCGCCCTTCAATCACCTGGAGATCGGAATGGGTATGAGAATCGATAAAGCCCGGAGCGAGTGTCAGGCCCGAGCAGTCCACCGTGATCGCGTCTTCAGCCCGCAGATCCAGGCCTACTGCGATAATCCGTTCTCCCTCGGTCAGGATGTCCGCTCGCATCGAAGGATTTCCTGTTCCATCGAGCACCGAGCCATTGCAGAAAAGATAACCCGCCATTTGCCAACCTCGCAGTTTTCCTAATGGCCTTAGTGTATTTGTAATGGCACAGGCGCCGGCGTTCCCTGCGCACGTGTCCGATTTTGCATCCGTAGAGGCTGGACGGCAAGTTCTTGCGTTTCCGGGTCGAAACGCGTGGGCTTTACAACTTCGCGATCTCCGGTATCCAGCTTATTTTCCGCTCTCCGGTTTAGCCTCGACGGCCATTGGAATTTCCAACGAGCCGGCGCGGGCTGCAGCCAGGTCGCGGACCGCGATGCGCAGGGAGACTTGACCCACCGGCAAATCGAGGGCAAGGCGAACGGGAATTCCCGTGGCCATGACCCGCGCGTAGCGCTCGTCGCGGAGGTTCAGTTGAATGCTCGTGTCCAGGTAGTTGACGAGTGTAGTCTGCGCGTCATAGGCGGCCAGGACGAACTCGAGCTCGGCTTTGTGCGTCCCGTCTGGCGTCTCCGTGTAACTGATGGTGTGCGGCGCGATCGTCAAATCCGCAATGTAGCGATGGACCGGGCCCTTGAGGGTTGCAGACATCGCTCCTGCAGCAGCATTGGGCAGCTTGGCATCGCGGAACAGCGGGTCCGTATCGGGAAGCACCCGCGCCAGAAAGAGAATCTGCGTGGCCGGCGGCGCGCCCAGCAGGGTTGCCGTCGTCATCAGGCTGGGTTCTCCGGGGTTGTGGGTGGAAGGTTTGTCTTGGGAATCCGCGTAGTACCCACGACGGAAGGAGAGTTTGTAGGCCCCGCCGTCATCCAGACGAAGCTGGAGCTTGCGGAACTGGCCGTCGAAGTTTCCGGGCGGTGCATAACCGACGGTGTAGTAGCTTGAACCGTTGTTGATGGCGCTTTCCACGGCCTCTTTGAGCCCGTTGGTGTCGAGGTACGCCTGTCCCCCGGTTTCTTCGGCAATCTGTGTCATCGCGGCCTGTTCGGCCTGGTTTTGCTGCGCGAATCTTGCGGTGTTGCTGATCGGGATGTGAGGGTCGGTGTTGATAACACCGTTTGACGACCCGCCCAGGCCTGTTCTGCCCGGACCCATGGTGGAGGCCTGGAACGAGGGCATCGACAAGAGCCCGCGCGCGTCCACGGGATAGACCGCCACTCGCGCCGACGACAGCAGGTCGCTGGTCTCTTTGATTTCGTCCTCGTAGTTGCGCATGACTGAAAACGGGCTGTTCAGCGAAGCGTCGGGAGTGAGCGCAATCGGGAATGTGCCGGAGAACCAGATCAGGTTTTTGCGGCCCGGGATGCCGCTCAGATAACGGGCCAGTTGCTGCATGGCGTCCAGAGTCATCTTAACCCGCTGGTCAACCTGGAAGGCGGCGACATCGGCGGCGAATTGCTGCATGTAGGGCAGGGCCATCTGATCCATGGCGGCCCCGGCGGTTGCGTCTCCGTGAGGGTTTGTAGCGCCGGCGCCGGCCTCCTTGCCGGCTATTACGTTGTCCATTCCGTTGCCGCTCTCCGAGTCCAGCACATTCGACGCCTGTGGCCCGCCCTTCTTGTTTTGAACGGCCCTGGTAAGTTGGGCAACGTCGGTGGTGAAGCCCTCGATGAGCCGCAGCCGCGAAGCCAGCGTAAAGACCGCCATCGAAGTGCCCGGCGGAATCTTGCCCAGATACAGAATCATCTGCCGCCGAACCTCCAACTGGTCTGACAGCGGTGTGTTCAACGCATCCAGCAGCAGCACGTTCACCGCGGGGGCCTCAGGATAGGCGGGGATGTTGGTGTAGGTGTCAGGAGGCAGCGCGGCGGTTGGGGCAGGAGTTGCTGACCCTGCTGCGGGCTGATGCTCGTCGAAGGATGCGATGGTCTGCTCCTTGCCATCCTCGAAGATATGAAAACGCCGCTGATCCAGTCCGTGAACGGCGTTGCCACGCTCGGTCACCACCACATCCACCAGAACGAGGCTCGCGTTGGCGTGCAGAACAGTTGATCCCGATTCAGGGGCGGAAACAGAACTGGATTGACCCGCCGGAGCCGGAGACGCCTGAGCCTGAAGGGCCGTTGCAGGAGCGGAGGGGGATGGCAAAACTTGCAGGACGAAAAACGCCAGAATGGCGATAGGGCGAAACGCATGCATAAGGGCCCTTTCCGGAACAAACATCTCGACCCTGATTTCCGACCATCCATGTTACCTCTACCGGAAGGGATAACCGAACTATTTCATGAGCCCATGAAGAACACTCCAAGCCGCGCGGTAAGCGGTTGATGCGGACGCAGGATGCAAAGGGCGGATGCGGCAACTTACTTTGGCTCCCCAGGGGAAGCTTCGAGAAGTGCGGCAAGAAGACCGCTCCACACATCTCGCAACACATTTACCGTAGTAATCGTGAACAAGACC
>JBAUCP010000168.1:0-11892 GCA_049677625.1 Occallatibacter sp.
ATATTGGCCCCCCACCTGCTCAAGGTCTGACCATAGTACTGTGCTGGCAGCCTAGTGGTAAATCTGCTAAATCCTTCATTTCAGGGGGCATTAACAATAGTACCTAAGGAGCGATAACTTCCGCAGAACAACTGTAATTTCCGCTATTGACAACGATTCCTCGACTGTATGAAACTGATCGAGCTTCAAAAAGTGGTCAGACCACAAGGGCATGATAACCGGCGGGGTGTAAGAGGAACCGGAGGCCATGCCGCGAAGCGATACAAATGTCACTGTGGAGGCTTCAAATGCAAACATACTTTAGGGGACCATCCAAGAGATTCCCTGCGGGCAGTCCTGGGTTCCCAAACTGGAAATGGCTGGCGTTGCTGATCATTGCGGTCCTGACGCCCTTCGTTGCCAAGGCGCAAATGGCTGGTACGGGAGCGATCTCCGGCACCGTCACTGACACGACCGGCGCGGTGGTTGGGAATGCGACCATTACCGCGACCGAGACGACCACCAATGTAAAGACAGTCCGCACCTCCACCGGCGCGGGCGACTACAGCATCACCCCGCTCACGCCCGGCAACTATACGGTCAAGGTAACGGCCACCGGCTTCAGGACCTTCGTGCAGGAGAATGTCACGGTGGATGCCCTGACCACCGTCCCGCTTAACGTAGCGCTGGCCGTGGGAACGGCCGAGCAGACGATCACCGTCACCTCCGCACCTCCCGTATTGGAGACCACCGACGCGACGCTGGGCGCCGTGATGGACAACCAGATGTACTCCAGCCTTCCGCTTCTGATGGGCGCAGGCGGCAATGCCGATCAGCGGCGCAGCACAGACTTCGAGTATCTTATGCCCGGCGTGCAGGCCAACTACACGTCGAACAACAGCACTGACAACTCCGGCATCATCAATGGAAGCGGCCCTGCCGGCGGCGTCTCGGAGATCTACATCGACGGCGTCAATCTGCCCGAAGCAGATCAGGTAGGCGACCCGCGTTTCGTGTGGACGGCCTTCGGCATGGACGCCGTGGACCAGTTCCAGGTGCAGACGTCGGCCTATTCCGCGCAGTATGCGGGCCAGGGTGTTGAGAACTACACCATCAAGTCGGGCGGCAACCAAATCCATGGCTCGGTGTATGAGTACATCCGCAACACCGTGCTCGATGCCTGGGCCATCAACAACAAGAAACCGACCCTGACCGGCGCAGCGGTACCCCTGGGCGGGAAATGCAGCAGCGCCGCGCTGACGGCGTCTACCAGCTGGTGCGCACTGGGCGGCGAGAAGGCCACCGAGATCCAGAATGAGTACGGCGTCCTGCTGAGCGGTCCGATCATCAAGAACAAGCTCTTCCTGTCCTACAACTACGGCCAGTATCGCGACGCGAATGGTCCGTCGCCGCAACTGCAGACGGCTCCCACACTTGCCATGATGGGTTATTCCTCGAGTGGAACGGCACAGGGATACGCCGACTATACCGGATTTGTAGCGGCGAATCCCGGATATCACGTCTACGATCCGGCAACACAGACGCCGAACTGCACTGGCACCGGATGCACACGCGCACAATTCTCCTATAACGGCACCAACGATCAAATTTCGTCAGCGCGTTTTTCGCAGGCAGCGCAATACTTCAACAATTTCATGCTGCCGTATGAGAAGAGCGGCGCGATCAACCAGACCCTATATTCCAACAACATCACTCCGGGCTATGCGACCGGACTGTCCAACTGGTACCAGTCGGGCCGTCTGGACTACGACATGAACGACAAGCACCAGCTCAGCCTGATAATCGCCTTCGGCCGTCAGGCCAGCACCGGACCCAATTCTTCGGGTTCCGCCAACACCCTGGGGCCGCCGTTCAACGACAAGCAGGCCTACACGCCGAAGACCAACGTAGACATTGTGAAGGACACCTGGACCATCAATGCGCACCTGGTGAACCAGGCTTCGGTTTCCTATGGGCGTTACTACAGCCTTTCTGTCACTCCCGAATTCGCGCCCATCTACAGCGCCGCAAGCAGCGGTCTTACCGGCGATCCAACCCTGCCCTCGGGTCAGGCTGCCGGCAGCTTCCCGGAGATCCAATACTCCGGCGGCGTGGATAATACAACCAGTGAGGCTACCTATGCTGGCTGGAACGTAAAGTCCAACAACACCTACCAGGCGGCGGACAACCTGCAGTGGGAACACGGCAGACATAACCTCACTTTCGGCGGGCAGGCGGTCGAGGTGCAGTTCAACTACGTGAAGGAAACCACGTTTTCTGGACCGATGAACTACACATTCGCCGCGGCTCAGACGGGCGGGTTCACAGGCTCGGGGAACGCCTTGAATTCCTCAACCGGTATATCCTTTGCCAGCTACATGCTGGGCGCCGTCAATACCAGCTCCGTTACCGTCGGCGTCCCTGGGTTGGGATCGCGGTGGCTGAACCCGTCATTCTGGGTACAGGACGACTTTAAGGTGAATCACAAGCTGACCCTGAACCTGGGGCTGCGCTGGGACATCTTCCCGTCCATCCACGAAGTTCATAATCTGTTCACCTGGATTGACACGACGGGCGCCAACAACATCACCGGCAATCTGGGCACGCTCGAGTTTGCCGGCAGCGGATCAGCCCCCTACTATTCGGGCATGAGGTCACCGTCCTCGATCTGGTACAAGAACATTGCACCGCGTGTCGGGGCAGCTTATGCCATCGATTCCAAGACCGTGATTCGCGCCAGCTACGACCTGGCTTTCGCTCGCGGAGACTGGACCAGCGGCAGCCAATCCGGATCGCCCGGGACGGTCGGTCTCGCTCCTTCGGCAAACGCCTCTGCGGGCATCAGCAACGCTCCTCAGTTCTACTGGGATAACACCGCTTGCACGAATGGAAACGCGGACAGCGTAGCCTGCGGTTGGACCGGCTCGATAGCAGCGCCTGCGCCGCCCGTCGGAGGCGCCAGCCTGGCTGAGTTCGCCACAACCGAAAACAGCGTAGCCGGAACCTCGGGTGGGTCAACCATGACGTACTTCGATTCACATCTGGGCGCCCGCACTCCCGAGTACATCAACTGGACCTTCGGCTTTGAGCGTCAACTCACCAGGAATATGTCCGCCTCTGTCAGCTATGTCGGCAGCGAGGGCCACTTTATCTCGATCGCGAATGCCGTCGGATCAAGAAACAATGAACTTCCTGAGTCCATGGCTGCGCTGGCGGGATACACTCTGACCGCGAGTGGTGCGTCAACACAGACGGCCTGCAGCGGCGCTACCTGCCTGTTCCCGGTCCTGGGCCAAAAATCAACGGCAACCAACCTTGGTTTGGCAGCCGCTGACGGATTTACCCCGCCCAACGGTTACAACGGCGCCACCTACGTTGCCACCAACTCCGTGTATCAGTACTACCAGCCCTTCCCTCAATTCAGTGGCGTAAGCGACGGCACCAGCTTTGTGGGAAATGAGAACTGGAATGCGCTCGAGGTCACCGTGAAGGAACGTCCCACGAACGGCCTGAACTTCATGATCAACTACACCTACTCGAAGTCGATCGACGACCTCGGCACCTTCCGCGTTGGAGACAACGATCGCCTCGATCGTTCTATCTCCACCACGGACGAACCCCAGAACCTGGCCACAACCGCGGTCTATCAGTTGCCCATCGGTCGCGGTCATTGGGGCGGAGACAACTTCGCGTACCGGGCAATTGCCAGCGACTGGAGCCTCTCCGCTATCGGCATCTATCACTCCGGTTATCCGATAGCGGTAACCGGCAGCACGGGTTGCGGCGGAAGCGGAATTTTGAAGCAGTGCATGCCCAGCATTGTTACCGGCCAGGCAGGACGCACGTCTCTGAAGTATGGCAAGACTGCAAGTGGCCAACCCCTCAGCTTCGATCCGAACGCGGCCAACTATCCCGGGCTCGCAGCTAACGCATACCTCAACCCAGGGGCCTTCGCGGTTGCTGCTGCCGGCACTGCCGCGCAGTACGGAACATCGGTCAGCAGCGAAGCTTCGCAGGTTACCTATGTTGGCAACGGCCCCGCCTTGTATGTTCCTGGCAATGCACCTCGTGTGGCAGCCCTGAATATGTGGGGCATGGGCACCTACAACGTGGATATGGCGGTCAAACGGTCCTTCCCGATCTATCACGAGTGGAAGCTTGCGTTTGAACTCGACATGACCAATATCACCAACCACGTGATATTTGCCTCTCCGTCTGCCGCGGTGAATGGCGGTTCCTACGGAGAAATCACCGCCGTGGCCGGCAACTACACTCCGCGCGAGGCTCAGGGATCCTTGCGCCTCAACTGGTAAACTCCAATCTGCTGCTTGGGAAAGTGCTGCCGGCCTTGCCGGCAGCACTTTTTCTTGTCTTCATTCAAAAGGAATCATCAGAATCTGCATTCGGGAGTTCGAATTGAAATCTTCAGCAGTCCACAATCGCGGTTCGATCAGACTGGGCGGCGCAGCGGGTGCGCTGGCGCTCCTGCTGCTGGCCCTTCCAGGCGTGGAGTTGCGCGCCGCGGCGCAAAATGCTGCGCCGCCCGCGCCCGCTACGGAGACCACGCCTGCCGATCCAACCCTGCCGCATGGCCAGGTGGAATATCTGTGGCCCAATGGTGCGCCGGGCGCGGTGGGCACGGAAGAGCAGGACAAGCCGCGGCTTGAAATCTTTTCCGGCTTTGGGCCCGGGCTTCATACGGCGGTGATTGTGTGCCCCGGCGGCGGCTACCTGCACCTGGCCTACGAGAAGGAGGGCACGCGCATAGCCGAGTGGCTCAACCTGCGCGGCATTACGGCGTTCGTGCTTACCTACAGGCTTGCGCCACGCTACCACTATCCGGCGCCGATTCTCGACGGCTACCGCTCCGTGCGCTGGGTGCGCAGCCAGGCGCAGCAATACAACATCGATCCCGATCGCATTGGCATGTGGGGCTTCTCCGCTGGCGGCCATCTGGTGGGCATCGTTGGCACGCACTTCGATGACGGCAATTCGCAGGCTGCCGATCCCATCGATCGCATGAGCGACCGCCCCGATTTTGTCATCAGCTCGTATGGCGGACTTTCGCTTCAAGAGGGAATTGCCAAGCCCCACGCAATGGGCGCGCTGCTGGGCGACAATCCTTCCCCTGAGCTTGTCGAGGACATGTCGCCTGACAAACACGTGACGGCGCGTACGCCGCCGTATTTCCTCTACGCAACCACAACCGACCAGTCCGTGCCTGTGCTCAGCAGCGTGGCATTTTATACCGCTCTCGTTCGTGCCGGAGTGCCGGCCGAGATGCACATCTTTCAGCAGGGACCGCACGGAACTGCGCTGGGACAGGCTTATCCTGCGCTCTCGGCGTGGCCCGAGCTACTCGAAAACTGGCTGCGGTTGAATGGATGGATTGCCGAGCGTACGGCGAAGTGAAGAAAAATCGTGATGCGGGACGAGGCGTGTTCCGCGCCGGTTGTCCAGTCAACCCGGAAATGCGTATAGTTGCTTCGGTGTTGAAACAAATTGCGCCGGATCGCTGTGCCGCGATCCAGAACCCTCCGGAGCCTTGATGAAATTCTCTCGCTTTCTTGTTTCGTATTTTGTGCTTGGCTTGATGTTGAGCAGCGCGGCTGCGGCGCATGCCGATGAGCTGCCGTGGTCAGAGCGCGCGGCCAATGCGGCCCTCACGCGCTGGCCCGATGGGCAATTCGTGCCCGCGGGCGCTCCCTGGGCGTGGAACTATGAGCTGGGCACGCTGCTCCAGGGCATGGATGCGGTGTGGCAGAACACTGTCGATCCGCGCTACTTCAACTACATCAAGGCTTCGATCGATCAGCTTGTTCAACCGGATGGCTCCATCCCGACCCTGAAGCCGGAAGAGCATCAGCTCGACAATATTTTGTTGGGGCGGCAATTGCTCTTGCTCTACGGCGTGACGCAGAACAAGCGCTATCTCACGGCCGCGACCACGCTCTATGAGCAACTGCAGCAGCAGCCGCGCAATGCAGATGGCGGCTTCTGGCACAAGCAGCGTTACCCGAACCAGATGTGGCTTGACGGGCTCTACATGGCCGAGCCGTTTTATGCCGAGTATTCTTCCATCTCGCATCATCCGGAAAACTTCAGCGACATTACGAAGCAGTTTGTGCTGATTGAGGAACACGCGCGCGATCCGAAGACAGGTTTGCTCTATCACGGTTGGGACCAGTCTAAAGAGCAGCGCTGGGCCAACAAGCAGACCGGCGACTCCGAGGAGTTCTGGGCGCGGGGCATGGGCTGGTACATGATGGCGCTGGTCGATACGCTCGGCTACTATCCCGACGATGATCCGGGGCGCAAGCAGTTGATCGCGATCCTGGAGCGCGAGGCTGCCGCTGTGGCTCGCTATCAGGACGCATCGACCGGCCTTTGGTATCAGGTGATGGACAAAGCCAGCGCGAAGGGCAACTACTTCGAGTCGTCCGCGGCGTGCATGTTTGTTTACGCGCTGGCCAAGGGTGTGCGGCGGGGCTATCTGCCTGAGCATTATCTCGCCAATGCCGAGCACGGCTACCACGGCATTCTGACTCATTTCGTGAAGACCGGCGCAGGCGACGATGTTTCGCTCTCCGATACCGTGAAGGCCGCGGGCCTTGGGGGCGATCCGTATCGCGACGGCAGCTACGCCTATTACATCGGTGAGAAGACGGTGACCAACGATCCTAAGGGTGTGGGCGCATTCCTTCTCGCCAGCGCCGAGATGGAGAACGCGCAGAATGCGAAGATCGGCCGCGGCGACGTTGTGCTTGCAGACGGATGGTTCAACTCGCAGCAACGCACCGATGCGTTCGGCCAGCAGGTGTACTTCCACTACAAGTGGGACACCGAGGATATGCCCGGCTACTCGCTGTTCGGACATATCTTCCGCAACTTCGGCGCCGAGACCAGGCCGCACTACATGGAGCCGACCCTAGAGAATCTGCGCGGCGCGCAGGTGTTCGTGATTGCCTCGCCCGATAACGCCGACAAAAATCCGCATCCCAACTACGCAACCGCAGAGGACGCAACACAGATTGCCGAGTGGGTAAAGGCCGGCGGCGTGCTCATGATTATGGAGAACGATACGTCGTTCGCCGATCTCGACCATTTCAACGTGATCTCGGAAAAATTCGGCATCCACTTCAACAGCCTGCTGCGCAAGCATGTGATCGGCACGCAATGGGATATGGGCAAGATTGTGTTGGATGGCAGCGGGCCCATCTTTCACAACCCGCACACGCTTTATATGAAAGATGTGTGCACCATCTCTGTGAGCGGGCCGGCGAAGCCGCTGCTCACCGAAGGCGCGGACATCTTTATGGCCGAAGCGAAGTACGGCAAGGGCACGGTCTACTCGGTCGTCGATCCGTGGCTCTACAACGAGTACACCGACGGCCGCAAGCTGCCGGCTACGTATGACAACTACGCGGCGGGCAAGGAACTGGTCCGCTGGATTCTTGAGCAGGTTCCGCGGTAGTGCGGTATCTCCGAAGTCGATGGCATAAATGATATGAACTTTGGAGGCACAACGCTAAAGCGGGAACAGAGCAGTTCAAGAAAAAAGATGGCCGCGATTTTGTGGGCCGCAAGTGGTCAGTCCACTGCAATCGGCCCGCCAATCGGAGATTCAGATGCATTCAACATCATTGCGTTCGTTGCTTGCCGCCTTGCCCGTGCTTTTTGCCATGGCTGCGCACGCGCAGGACACGCGGCAGGTGACCGAGCCGCACATTCCCGCGGCGTGCGCTACGCTTGATGCCGCAATTGCCGCGCACCATGGAGTTCTTTCGGCCGCTGACGAGCAAAAGCTCGACACGGCGCGCATTCAGAGTGCGATGGATGGCTGCAAAGCCGGTGCGGTAGTGCTGCGCGCGCACGGCAGGAAAAATGTATTTCTCACCGGGCCGCTCGAGCTGCGCTCCAATGTGACGCTGGTAATTGCGAAGAACACGGTGCTCGCAGCTTCGCGCGATCCGCGGCTTTACGACTTGTCGCCGGGTGGTTGCGGCATAGTGGCTGAGCGCGGCCACGGCTGCAGGCCGCTTATCACGGCTGACAGCATAGAGAACAGCGGCATTATGGGCGAAGGCTCCATTGACGGCCGCGGCGGCGCCAGTTTGCTTGGGCAGGACGTAAGCTGGTGGGACCTTGCGCATGAGGCGAAGGTAAAAGACCTCTCGCAGAGCGTCTTTGCGTTGATCGTTCTGCGCCACGCGAAAAACTTCACCATGTATGAGATCACGCTGCGCAACTCGCCGAACTTTCACGTCTCGGTGGGCCAGACGGATGGATTTACGGCATGGGGAGTGAAGATCATGACGCCCAAGACGGCGCGCAACACCGATGGCATCGATCCAAGCTCTTCGCGCAATGTCACGATCGAAAACTGCTTTATCCATACCGGCGACGACGATGTTGCGGTGAAGTCGAGCCGCGCGGGCCCGGCCTCGAACATCTCGGTTCTGCACGACCACTTCTACACCGGCCACGGCATGTCGATCGGCAGCGGAACGGATGGCGGCGTGGATCACCTGCTGGTAGACGATCTAACCATCGATGGCGCGGATAATGGAATTCGCGTCAAGTCAGACCGCAGCCGCGGAGGGCTGGTGCACGACCTGGTCTATCGCAATGTCTGCATTCGCAATGTGCCTAATCCGCTGGCGTTCACGCCGCTTTACACGACTTTCAGCGGCGACCGGCTGCCGATCTATCGCGATATAACGCTTGAAAATGTTCACGTGCTCACGCCGGGTAGTTTTACTTTTCTTGGACTGGATGCGAGTCACAAGTTAGAGATCAAGCTGGACAACGTTTTTGCAGACGATCAGCAGCATTCGCTCTTCTACGACAACGACGCGGACATTACGATCGGGCAGCGCAGCGGCAATCTGGAACCCATGGGCGACGATGTGACGATTGAGCAGACGCCCGGCTCCGCTGCCGGTGAGCCGCTGGACTGCGATGCGCGCTTTGTTTCGTTCCCTGCAACGCCCACGGCTCCGGAGATGGCCGGCAAGATTCCGCCGGAAGATCATACTTTGTACGTGGCCGCGGATGGAACCGGCGATTACTACTCGATCCAGCGCGCGCTGGACATTGCGCCCGCCACTGGCGCCGTAGTTTCAGTGTCGCCCGGCGTCTATCGCGAGGTGCTGACAGTCGACAAGCCCAACGTCACCATTCGCAGCGCCAATCCTGACGCAAGCAAGACGGTGGTGGTGAACGATCGCAGCGCGGGGCAGAACGGCGGCACGTTGCACTCGGCCACCGTGAACGTGACGGCGGACAATTTCTTCGCCGAAAATATCACTCTTGAGAATGACTTCAATCGTACTCATCCGCAGTTGCCGCAGGGCTCGCAGGCGCTGGCGCTGCTGGTTACCGGCGACCGCGCCGTCTTTCACAACGTGCGGCTGCTGGGCAACCAGGACACGGTGTATGCGGGCAGCAAGAGTTGTGCACGCGATGGACAGAGCTGTGTGGCGGCGCGTCAATACTTCTCCGATTGCTACATTGCCGGCAACGTGGACTTCATCTTCGGCGACGGCAAGGCGGTCTTCGATCATTGCGAGATTCACTCCACGCCGCACGCCGGCGGATATATTACCGCGCAGTCCAAGCATTATCCCGGCGAGGACTCGGGCTTTGTGATCGATCATTGCACGCTCACAGCCGATCCCGGCGTTACAGGCAGCGTGTATCTGGGGCGGCCGTGGCGGCCTTATGCGACCGTTGTCTATCTGCACACCGAGATGGGCGACAAGATTGCGCCGGCGGGCTGGCGGGAATGGCATCCGGGCGAGACGCACTCCCTGGACACGGCGTTTTATGCGGAGTTCGATTCGACGGGACCAGGCGCGCATCACGATGAACGCGACCCACACACGCACTTTCTTACTCCTGAAGAGGCAAAGCAGTATGAGCCGCAGGTGTTCCTGCGCGGAAGCGACAACTGGAATCCGCTGGCTACACCCGCGCAGTAGAATGGAGTTTCTGCGGCTGCGCCGGCAGAAAAATGGGAGGAACGATGAAGACGGTATTGATGGCCGATCCGGTGCGTTATCCGCGCATGACGACGGATGAGCTTCGCGAGACTTTTTTGCTCAAAGCGTTGTATGAGCCGGGAACGATTCACCTGAATTATGTCGATCTCGATCGCTCGGTGGTTGGATTTGCCGCGCCGCTCGACGCGGGCCTTGCGCTGCCGACTGACGCCGACCTGCGCGCGACGTATTTTACGGAGCGGCGCGAGCTGGGCGTGCTCAACATTGGCGGCGCGGGCACGGTGACGGTGGAAGGGAAGAGCTACGCGCTTGAAAATCTCGACTGCCTTTACATCGGCCGCGGTAACAAGGAAGTGAGCTTTGCGTCGAAGGACAAGAGCGCGCCTGCTGTCTATTACCTGCTCAGCTATCCGGCGCACGCCGAGTATCCGGTGGCGCTGGTGCGCAAGGACGAGGCCAGCCCGGTGGAACTGGGCACGGTGGAGACCTGCAACAAGCGGACGATCTTCAAATACATTCATCTGCAGGGCGCACGCAGTTGCCAACTGGTGATGGGCGTGACGCATCTTGCGCCGGGCAGCAACTGGAACACCATGCCTCCGCACAAGCACATGCGCCGCTCAGAGGTTTATATGTACTTCAACGTGGATGCGAGTGCGCGCGTGATGCACTTCATGGGCCCGCCGGCGGAGACGCGGCACATTGTCATGACGGACAAGGATGTGATTGTGTCGCCGGGGTGGTCGATCCATGCCGGCGTGGGCACGCGTGCGTACAGCTTCTGCTGGGGCATGGGCGGCGAGAACCAGGATTATGCGGATATGGATCCGGCGCCGGTGGACACGCTGCGTTAAGGCAGGGAATAGGGAATAGGGAACAGAAGCTGACGGACGAGGTTTGTGCTCTCCCACCCTTGGCGCAAGAATCAAAAGCGCGCCAAGGATGGGCTACTCTTTGTGCTTAGGCTTTGTCGTTTCCACTCTTCAATTTGGGGATCATCGATTCGCTGCCTGGGGTGAGCAGGCCCGCTTCGGCATAGATGCCCAACTTTTCGCGCGTGTCGGTGATGTCGAGATTGCGCATGGTGAGCTGGCCGATGCGGTCGCGCGGCGAGAAAGTCGACTCGCCTTTTTCCATCGTGAGCCGTTCCGGCTTGAAGGTGAGATTGGGCGAGACGGTGTTGAGGATGGAGTAGTCATTTCCGCGGCGCAGTTCGAGCGTGACCTCGCCGGTGATGACCTTGGCTACCCAGCGCTGCGCGCTCTCGCGCAGCATGATGGACTGCGGATCGAACCAGCGGCCCTGATAGAGCAGGCGGCCCAGCTTACGGCCGTTTTCGCGATACTGCTCGATCGTGTCTTCATTGTGGATGCCGGTGATGAGCCGCTCATACGCGATGAAGAGCAGCGCCATGCCGGGCGCTTCATAGATGCCGCGGCTCTTGGCTTCAATGATGCGGTTTTCAATCTGATCGCTCATGCCCAGGCCGTGGCGTCCGCCGATGCGATTGGCTTCAAGCATCATCTCCACCGAATCGGGGAACTCGACGCCGTTGAGCGCGACCGGCCAGCCTTCAACAAACTTGACGACGACCTCTTCGCGCTTGATCTCGACATCGTCGCGCCAGAAGGCGGCGCCCATGATGGGTTCGACGATCTTCATGCTCGTGCTCAGGTGCTCAAGGTCTTTGGCTTCGTGCGTGCCGCCCAGGATATTTGAGTCCGTGGAGTAAGCCTTTTCCGCCGACATCTTGTACTCGAAGCCGGATTTGCGCATGAATGCGGACATCTCGGCGCGGCCACCGAGCTCTTCAATGAAGGCCTCATCGAGCCATGGCTTGTAGATCTTCAGATCGGGATTGACGAGAAGGCCATAGCGGTAAAAGCGCTCGATGTCGTTACCCTTGAAG
>JBAUCP010000169.1:0-4746 GCA_049677625.1 Occallatibacter sp.
GGAGCGAGGAAGTGACAGCGGCACCGAAAATCGCTGGAGAGAGCAACGGCGACGCCCAAAAAACCGCTGCGGAAGACAGCGCGGCAAAGCGCGGCAGCGAGAAGAAAACCGCTCCTCGCAAGAGGAAGAGGCCAAAGGAAGAGGCATGATGCATGAGTAACTTTGCTGAGGATGAGCCGCTGAACGCGGGAGCAGACGAGCAGCCGCAACATTCCATCGAGGAAACAATCTCCGAGGACGCGATCGCATACACGATCACAGGCCCGTTCGATGCGGCCCCGGCAGAGGCCGCCGTCGCGGAGTTGCCGATGTTCCACTCGGTGATGGAGCCGGAGCCCGAGCCCGTGCGCATTCCGCATCTGGGCCACTTCCTGCTGATGCTGGTGCTGCTTATCGCCGGCTTTATCGGCGCCATTCTAGTGATGCTCATTGCTCTGCACTTCCATCTCTACGGAGTCTCCACGCTCGAAGCCACCAAGACGGAGATCCACTATCAACTGGGCAGCGAGGGGTTGGGCTATCTGTTTACCCTTGGCCTGTGCATGCTGGTCTTTCCCCTGCTGTGGCACAAGAGCTTCTTTGCCGGCGTGCAATGGAACGGCGCTACGGCAATCCGTCTGCGCTGGCGGCTGGTGGGCGCGGCGATTGCGTGCCTGCTGCTGGCGCTGCTCAACAGCGTGGTGCTGCCGGGGCCGTCTCACGCGCCCATTGAAGACATCTTTCGCGAGCGGGACGCGGCCTGGCTGCTGTTCATCTTCGGCTCAACCTTTGCGCCGTTCTTTGAGGAGATGTTCTTTCGCGGATTTCTGCTGCCGGCGCTGTGCACCTCCTACGACTGGTGTGCGGAAAAGATCTACAAGACGACGCGCCTGCCGTTGGGAGAAAACGGGCACCCGCAGTGGTCGCTTCCGGCCATGGCCATTGCGGCGGTGGTCACCAGCATTCCCTTCGCCGGGATGCACGCCGCTCAGACCGGCTATTCCGTGGGCCCGTTTCTGCTGCTGCTGGGCGTGAGCATCGTGCTGTGCACGGTGCGGCTGTGGACGCGGTCGCTCGCGTCGAGCACGCTGGTACACGCGTCGTATAACTTCATGCTTTTTTCCATCATGCTGATCACGTCGCACGGGTTCAGGCATCTGGACAAGATGTGAGACGACAGTGGTCAGTTTTCAGTGGTCAGTGATCAGTTTCAGCTTTGCTGTACGAATCTGTTCTTGCTGACGACTGACAACTGTCCACTGAAAACTGTCTTTTACAATCGAACTCGATGACCACTCCAACCCACGCCCATCAACTCCTCTCCCTGCTGGCCCGCACCAGCTTCCGGCTTGGCCAGTTCAAGCTTTCGTCCGGCGGCACCAGCGACTACTACATCGACTGCCGCACCACCACGCTGCACGCTGAGGGCGGGCGGCTGACCGGCCACGCAATTCTTGAATTGCTCGAAGCCAACGGGATTGACGCCGAAGCCGTGGGCGGGCTGACGATGGGGGCTGACCCGATTGTGTCGAACGTGGCTACTGCCAGCGCGTGGCGAGCCATTTCGCGCGGGGGCGCGCCGCTGCTGCACGGCTTTCTGGTGCGCAAGGCGGAGAAGGCGCACGGCACGGGAAGGCGCATCGAGGGATTTTGCCGCGAGGGCGCACGGGTGGTGATTGTGGACGACGTGTGCACCACCGGGGCCTCGACGATCAACGCGATTGAAGCGGCGCGCGAGGCCGGGATGCAGATCGCGGCTGTGGTGTGCATCGTGGAGCGCGAAGAAGCCAACGGGCGCCCGGCTGTGGAAGCTGCCGCGCAGGACGCGCCGTTTCTGCGGCTGTTCACCGCGATCGAGGTGCGCGCAGAGCATGTGCTGCAGCTCGAAACCGCTTCCCGTGGCTGATTCCGTTCAGAGACATCCGAGATATCCCATCCTTTCGACAGAAATCCGCCACGACGACGAAAGGATGGGGCACGGGGCTGTTGCGGTTGTATAAGCCCGGAAAACCAAAGGGGCAGGCGCTGAGGATGCGCCTGCCCTTTTGGTTTTCGAGCGGAAGGATTGTGCGAGCGGGATTACTGCGCGCCTGCGGTGCCTGAGTTTGAAGCAACCGGCGCAGGAGCCGGCGTCTCACCGCTCATGTTCGAGAGTAACTGCACTTCCACGCGGCGGTTTTTCTTGCGGCCGTCCGCGGTGTCGTTCGGCGCAACCGCCTGGTCCTTGCCAATGCCGATCAGGTAGAAGCGGTGGGCCGGGATGTTGTATTTGGTGACCAGGTACTGGACCACCGCATCGGCGCGGCGGTTGCTCAGGTCGTAGTTGTACTGCGCGGGGCCGATCGAATCCGTCCCGCCGGTCACTTCAAGGATGTAGTTCTTCGCCGAGCCGAGCTGCGCGGCGAAACTGTCCAGTTGGCCGCGGTCGTCCTCGGTCAGCACGGACTTGTCAAAGCCAAAGTTGACCGAGACATCGGCAACCTGTTTGTAGTTGTCCAGGCCCTTCACCACGGCGTCGAGCGAGTCGGCGCGCTGCGCCACGTCATTGGCCGCGGTGTCGGCGTCGCTGGCCTGCTTGGTGGCGGTCTGCGCGTTCTGGGTGGCCGTGTTTGCGGAATTTTGCGCCTGCTGGATTCCTGCCTGCGCGCGATCGTTTACGTCGTGAATCTCGCGGTTGTTTTCTGCCGTCTCGCTGTCGAGCTGGCCGGTGTGCTGAATGATGGGCGCGGTCTGGGTGCGTACGTAGTTCTTAGTGGTACAACCCGTCATGCCCACCATCGCCATTGCCGCCGTCGCCATCGCAAATCCGAGATAACTCTTTGTCATTTTGATTGATCCTTTCCGCCGGCCGGCCAGAAGCCTTTGCCGCGGCGTCAACGGAGATGGATTGCTCCACTCTTCCGCATATGGAACAGCACGCGATGCGCCATTTGATTCAATCGGTGTAAGAAGTTGACTTGATTATGGTTACGCGCAATTCGCTGGGGAGTCTCCGAGGCCGTGAATGGGTAATTTTTACATGGTCGAGTAAGGATTTCTCTCATGCAGCGAAAACAGACGAGGCGCTGGGCGCGAACGCTCGCGGATGGCGACCCGGTATCCTAAAAGCTGGCCTGCTCACGACCAGCCCGGTCTCAATTCGGCGTCCTTGCATGGATCTCTACGAAAAAATCCGGACTCTTCCCACCCAGCCCGGCGTGTATCTCTACAAGAACGCCGAGGGCGAGGTGATCTACGTCGGCAAGGCCAAGAACCTGCGCTCGCGGGTGCGGTCGTATCTGCTGGAGGCGTCGCAGGCCAACGCCAAGACCGGCTCTCTGATGCGCGAGGCCGTCGATCTCGAAACCATCCTGGTGGCCAACGAGCACGAGGCGCTGGCGCTTGAAAACAATCTGATCAAGCAGCGCAAGCCGCGCTTCAACATCCTGCTGCGCGACGACAAGACCTACCCTTACGTGAAGCTCACGTTGGGAGACCGCTTCCCCAAGGTGTTTGTCACGCGGCGCCTGCGCAAGGATGGATCGGCTTACTACGGTCCGTACTTTCCCGGCAATCTGGCCTACCGCGTGGTCGAGCTGATTCACCGCAGCTTTCTTATCCCCAGCTGCAAGGTCGATCTGTCGCGCTACCATCCCCGCGCCTGTTTGCAGTACTACATTCATCGCTGCCTGGGGCCATGTGTGGAGGGATTCACTACGCCGGAGACTTATAAGGAAGCGGTGCGCGACGCGCAGCTATTCCTAGAGGGCCGACACGCGGAGCTGGAACGCACGCTCACCGCGCGCATGATGGCTGCCGCCCAGGCCGAGCAGTTTGAGGCCGCGGCGCGGCTGCGCGACCAGCTCTCCACCGTGCACCAGCTCCAGGAGAAGCAGCGCATCGCCACGGCCGAGCAGGACGACGAGGCCGACGTCTTCGGCTACCACTACGAGGACGGCAGCCTGGCCGTGAATCTGTTTCACATGCGCGACGGCAAAATCGTCGACCGGCGCGAGTTCTTCTGGGAAGAATTGCAAGAGGTGATGGAGGTCGACGACAGCGATCAGGGGTCAGAGGTCAGGGGTCAGAACGATAGGCCAGAGTTCGATGCGGGGATGGTATTCTCTGCGCTGCTCAAGCAGCTCTACATCGACCAGCACTATGTGCCGCGAACCATTCTCGTGCCGGTCGACTTCGACGACCGCGAGGCGCTGGCTACGCTGCTCAGCGAACGCACTGGCCATCGCATCGAGCTGGCCGTGCCGCAGCGTGGCGAAAAGCGCTCGCTCGTCGATCTCGCCGGGCAGAACGCGAAACAGTCGTACACGCAGCGCTTCCGCGTGCTGGAGCCCTCGCGCAAGGCCATCCAGGAGGCGCTTGCCGACGCGCTCATGCTTCCCGAGCTGCCGCGCCGCATTGAGTGCTTCGACATCTCGCACATCCAAGGCGCTGAAACCGTGGCCTCGCTGGTGGTGTGGGAAGACGGCAAGATGAACAAGTCGCAGTACCGCAAGTTCAAGGTGATGACGGTTGTGGGAGTGGACGATTTTGCTTCCATGCGCGAAGTGGTGGAGCGCCGGTATCGCCGGCTCAAGGACGAAGACAAGCCAATGCCCTCGCTGGTGTTGATCGACGGCGGCCTGGGGCAGCTTCATGCCGCGGCCGACGCGCTCGAGTCCTTGGGATTTACTTCGCAGCCGCTGGCCTCGATCGCCAAGCGCGAAGAGGTGATTTATCTCTACGGCAACGAGGACGAACCGGTGGTGCTCGACCGGCGCTCGCCGGTGC
>JBAUCP010000170.1:0-3326 GCA_049677625.1 Occallatibacter sp.
CACAAACTGGGAAACCATACCAGTGCGGCGTACCGCCGAATGTGCATAGCGGTGATTCTCCCGCATATTTCTTCAGCAACGACTTCCCGGGCAACAGCATGAACCCCGCTCCGGGTTTCGTAGAACAGATCCTCGACCTGGTCAACCGTTATCTGCTGGCGCCTCAGAATCCTCAGTGGCGTTCGCGCTGGACGCAACTTTACGATCGCACTGGCCGGGCGCGCTACGCCATTGCTGTCATCCAAGCCTCGTCAACACAACCGGGCATTAATGATGGAAGCTTTGCTGCGGGTTTAGATGCGGTCGCTGACCTGATCTCACGAGAAACTGGAATTCAGGTGGGCTTTATGCTTGACCCATTGCCGGGAAATGCATATAGCCTTACCCCATCGTCTGGCGCTGCGCTTGCGCAGACGAAATCATTTCTGGCGATCAAACCTTTCATCTCGGAGATCGCCATGGGAACGGATGACCTGCGAACGCTTTTGCCAATGAAGCAGAACCTCGTTGAAGCGTGGCTTGCAGCAGGAGTTCCGTTTCTACTCGACGTCTTTCCAGGCTACGATGCCCACATCGTTTTTCCGGCCAAGAATAATGCTTACTGGAGAATCGCCAATAACGATATTTGGCACAACGGTCAGACACAGATGATTGCCTGTACTGCAGGCGGAAATTCAATTCGTGGCATCGCCTTCAATACGTGGAATGGCTATACGGAAGGTTACGCTGCTCCTTCAACACTGGAATTCGGCAGCCAGGCATTCACATGGCTGCAGAGTCTTTTACAACTCTTACCCTGAACTCGCCGGATGCCTTAGCGCCACCAGGCCGATCCACTCATCAACCGATCCGTGGGAGCGAATTCGGATTAATTCTGGAAAATGCCCCAGGGTTTAGAAATGCCACTAAGCTATTTCGCGGCAGCACTTGAGCGAATAGTCGGCATTTCGGACAAATGCCCCCAACCTCTTGCAGCTGGCCAAGCCAAGTAGTGAATGATAAAGGACGCTATCATTCACAATCGGTCGCTAAACTAGCCGAAATTTAACGTAAAAGTGCCCCCTTCGCGGCACTGGAGAGCACACATTACCAAGATAGATTGTCGGCACATGGATGTCTTCTGAATCCGGCGAAACATATCGTAAGCGGCTTCGTCTATCTTCCACCAGCCGAAACAATCTTCGAGTGTTGCTCACTCCAACTGAGCGGGACTTGGTCGAGAAGTGCAGCAAGAGTTGTCTTTGGAGCCTGTTGGCCCTTAATGATTGCCTCGACGATCTCCGGCGCCAGGAAAGCGCTTTGAATGACTCGGCTGACGTAACGTTCATTGAGGCCCGTCGCTACTGCAATCGCGCGCTGATCTTTATATTCTCCGGCAACAATTTGTCGCACCCACTCGTGTGCGCGGCTGATGGCCTTAACCAATGCTGGCACAGCGTTGCCAGCAGCGCTGTCTGTTGATTGTGACGGAATAATCAGCCGCATCTCTCCACCGCAACGCTTTAATCTTGTCTCGACCTTCAGAACAACCGGCTGGTGATCAGACTCATTGATTGTGGCTTGCATCTGAGGACTTGGGCCACCGTTTCCGAGAAACAGCGCACGCAGTTTCGGTTTATCGAGATGAATTTCGACCACTCCTTGATCGACCACTATGCGTTGGACGATTGCCTCGAGTATTTCGCTGAGACTCGACGGTGAATTCTCATCCAGTCGTTTTGCGTAGCCGGTGCCGGACTGAATCAACGATTGGGTGATCGCGAGGTCATCGTCGGCCGAGGCGAGAGCATTGACCAGTTGATCCGCGGAGGACAAGAAGCTTTTCAGCTCGATGATAATTAATTTCTCCAACTCACGGGCCGGGATTCTGCCTGCCTGGGCTGATGGCGAGGACGCATCTTTGATCACTCTTTGGGATACATAGTACCGGTACCGCTTGCCGCGTCTCACGGCATGGGAGGGTGTGAATCGATTCCCTTCCCCGTCATAGAGCAATCCCCGAAGCAAACTCGGTGAAGCGGCGTTTGTGCCGTGGCGACGGTCATGAACGCTTTCCTGCATCCGCGCCCGCACTCGCTCCCACAATTCCCGGTCGACGATTGCCTCGTGCTCACCCGGGTAAGACTGCTCTTTGTGCGGCACTTCGCCAAGGTATGTTTTGTTTCGCAGGAGCTTGTAGAGCGCTCCACGGGAGAATGCAGTGCCGCCAGAAGACCGACCCGAGCGACTAATGTGCGTTTTGCTTTTGATACGGTGGGCCTCGAGGTGCGCTCTTAGTTTCTTCACACAGCCCAGTTCCAGGTAGAGCCGGTAAATTTCACGGACTTGCTCAGCCTCCCGTTCGTTGACGATCAAATGCCTGTCTTTCAGATCGTAGCCGAGCGGGATGTTGCCGCCCATCCACATCCCTTTACGCTTGGAAGCTGCAATTTTGTCACGAATACGCTCCCCGGTCACCTCCCGTTCAAACTGAGCAAAGGAGAGTAGGATATTGAGGGTTAGGCGACCCATCGACGAGGTGGTGTTGAACTGCTGGGTCACGGACACAAAGCTAATGCCGCGCTGATCGAACGCTTCGACGATCTTCGCGAAGTCGGCCAGGCTGCGGGTAAGCCGATCAACCTTGTAGACGACTACCGTGTCGATCTTCTTCGCCTCGATATCAGCGAGCAGGCGTTTCAGACCAGGCCGCTCCATCGAGCCACCCGAATAGCCGCCATCGTCGTAATGAGCCTCCAGTGCTCGCCAGCCCTCCTGGCGCTGGCTGAGGATATAAGCGAGGCAGGCTTCGCGCTGAGCATCGAGCGAATTGAACGACTGCTCCAGGCCCTCTTCGGATGATTTGCGGGTGTAGATGGCACAGCGAGTGGCCCGGCGATCCTGCGTGCTCATAAGGTATGCCCCTTTAGGCCGAAGAATGCCGGGCCGGACCAGCGTGTACCGGTGATCAGCCGGGCGATCACCGAAAGGCTCTTGTAGCGCTCACCGGCATATTCGAAGCCGTTTTCAATCACCGGAACCTGATGGGTATTGCCGTTCCATTGCCGAAGTAGGCGCGTTCCGGGCTTGATACGCTGCGCAGACGCGTTCCGGCTGACTTTACGTTGGGGATCGCGTCGATAAGAAGCACCCAGCTTTTCGAGCTCGCGGCGGATCTGGGGTTTCAGGCCGCCGAAAGCCAGTTCCTGGAGCTTATAAGCCAGCAATGGCACCAGGAGCTGCTTGCGAACATGTGGCGGCGGATCCTGTTTCAGGCTCTGCCGCCACTTGGCTTGAAGCTGGGAAATATTTAAATTGGGAAGCACGGCAATCTCGCGCTCTAGCCT
>JBAUCP010000171.1:0-4949 GCA_049677625.1 Occallatibacter sp.
GCTATAGACTGGCCGCGGTTGAGCTGGGCGCGCAATACAAAAAGCACGTGCTGGTGCAGAAGCCCATGGCCGTCGATTTGGAGACGGCGGCGCGCATGATTGCCGTGGCGCGCGATGCGGGCATTCAACTGGGCGTGGTGAGCCAGCACCGCTTTGACGACTCCGTGCTGTTTTTGAAGCGCGCCATTGAAGCGGGACGGCTGGGAAAAATCCTTGAGGCCGACGCGTATGTGAAGTGGTACCGCTCAGCCGAGTACTACGCGCGGCCGGTCAAGGGAAGCTGGGCGGGCGAAGGCGGCGGCGCGTTGATCAACCAGGCCATTCACCAGGTGGACGTGCTGCTGCACCTGGTCGGCGCTGTGGAGGAGGTCTTCGGATACTGGCATCTTGGCGCGCTGCACAAGATTGAATCGGATGACCTGGTCTGCGCAGTGATGCGCTATGCGTCGGGAGCGACCGGCGTCATCCAGGCGGGAACCGCGCTGTGGCCGGGATATCCGGAGCGGGTCGAGATTCATGGAACGAAAGGCTCGGCGATCATGACCGGCGATCAGTTGACCACATGGGATGTGCGGGACGATTCCGGCGAACTCGCGCCGATTGCGCAGCAGGCGAAGTCCGGCGCATCGGATCCGCTGGCGATTTCGCTCACGCCGTTCGAGCGCCAACTGGCGGACTTCGGCGAAGCTTGCACCGCAGGCCGCCCCGCAGCGTCCTCGGGCATCGAAGGCTACCGCGCGCTGCAACTGGTGCGGAGCATCTACGACTCATGCAGCGAAGGAAGAAAAATCCAGATCGACACGCAAGCCCCTAAAAGCTAACACCGCTAACGCCGCTAGCAACGCTAACGCCGCTAACTCTCACCAGTCCGTCAGCGTACCATCCAGCTTGCGGTTCACCGGCAGATACGCGCGCTGATAGGGATATGTCTTCGCCAGATTCTCGTCGAGATCCACACCCAGGCCCGCCGCATCGCCCGGATACATGGAACCATCCTTGAAGAAGTACTGGTGCGGAAACACCGCGTCGGTTTCGTCGGAGTGCGGCATGTGCTCCTGGATGCCGAAGTTGTGAAGGGCCGCGTCGAAGTGCAGTGCCGCGGCCATGCACACCGGCGAAAGATCCGTGGCGCCGTGAAAGCCGGTGCGCACGTGGTAGAGCGCGGCAAAGTCGGCCGCTTTCTTGAGCGCCGTGATGCCGCCGCCATGCGTGATCGTCATGCGCAGGTAGTCGATCCACTGGTTGCGGATGAGGTCGTGCGCGTCCCAGATGGAGTTGAAGACTTCGCCGACGGCGATGGGCGTAGTGGTGTGCTCGCGGATGATGCGGAATCCATCCTGCAGCTCGGCCGGCGTGGGGTCTTCAAGCCAGAAAAGATGAAAGGGCTCGAGCTCCTTGCCGAGCCGGCCGGCTTCGATGGGCGTGAGCCGGTGATGGCAGTCGTGCAGCAGGTGCAGCTCCTCGCCGAACTGCTCGCGCACCCGCGCGAACAACTTGGGCACGTGGCGCAGATAAGGCTCCGTGGCCCAGTCGTATTCCGAGGGCAATCCGCGCTCGGCCGGCTCGTAGCGGCCCGGGCCTTTGGGCACGCCATAGGTGGTGGAGAGACCCGGAAAGCCGCTCTGCACGCGGATGGCCTTGTAGCCCAGCTCCCGGTGATGCGCCACGTCTTCGAGCGCGTGTTCGATGTCTTTGCCGTTGGCGTGCGCATACACCATCACGCCCTCGCGGCTCTTGCCGCCCAGCAGGTTATAGAGCGGAGTGTTCAGCGCCTTGCCCTTGATGTCCCACAGCGCCACATCGATTGCCCCGATGGCGGCCATGGTTACTGGTCCGCGCCGCCAATACGCGCCGCGATAGAAGTACTGCCAGATGTCCTCGGTCTGGAACGGGTCGCGGCCGATGAGGCAGGGAATCAGGTGATCGGTGAGATAGCTGGCCACGGCCAGCTCGCGGCCATTCAGCGTGCCGTCGCCCAGGCCGTAGATGCCTTCGTCGGTCTCCACTTTGAGTGTGACAAAGTTGCGCCCCGGCGAGGTGATGTTGACGTAGGCATTGGTAATCTTCATGGCGGCCATGCTCCTCAAATTGTCTGCGCAGAGATTGTAGAGCGGCGCTACTGGTTGACGCCGCTGGCGAGAAAGCCGCCATCGACGGCGATCACCTCGCCGGTAACGAACGATGCCGCCTCCGAGGCCAGAAAGATCGCCGTCCCGGCCAGCTCGCGGGCCTCGCCAAAGCGGTGCATGGGCGTGCGCATCAGCAGTTCCTCACCGCGCGGCGTGCCCTGCACCAGCTTCGCATTGAGCGGCGTGGGAAAGATGCCCGGCGCAATGGCATTCACGTTCACGCCGCTTCGCGCCAGCTCGATGGCCAGCACCTTGGTGAGCGAGGCCACGCCGGCTTTGCTCGCGCAGTAGGCCGCAACGCCGTGGAAGCCCACGAAGGTGCTGAGCGAGGCGATGTTGATGATGCGCCCATAACCGGCTTCCACCATTGTCGATCCGAAGATCTGGCAGGCGCGCAGCGTACCGGTCAGGTTGGTTTCAATCACCCGCGACCAGTCGGCCTCGCTGGCTTCGAGCGTGGGCGAATTGTGCGTGACGCCGGCCGCGTTGACCAGAATGTCGACCCTGCCGAACTCGGCCAGCACCGCGTCGTGCAACGCCTGGAGGGATGCGCGATCGAGCACATCGCTGGCGACGCGCAGCGAGCGACGGCCCAGCGCCTCCACTTCGGCGGCGGCCTTGTCCACCTGATCGAGCCGGCGCGAGCTTGGCGCCACGTCTGCGCCTGCTTCGGCCAGGCCGAGCGCGATCGCGTAGCCAAGGCCGGTGGTTCCACCGGTCACCACCGCGACTCTGCCGCTCAGATCGAACAACGTCTGACTCATCTCTCCATTGCCTCGCGGGAAATCCCCAGTGCAAAGCGGATCGGACGATCCTGTAGGTTGTTATCAGGATTTATTCGCGTCTCGAATGATAGCACAAAGCCGATGCCACAGGCGGAGCTGCTCGTGGATCAGTTCGGCAAGCACTTCTCTTCGTGGCTGAAGCCTTTTAATGGCTTTTGTGGTGTTCGATGTACGGGCTGAAGCCAGCACCGTTCAAAGCGGGTCCAAACTGACCTGCCACAGCTGCATTAGAGACGAATCTGCAGCGGCTTTACAACCCGTCCCGCGATGCGCTCGTGCGGCTCCGCCGGCCGGTATAGAAGCGTGTGCCCCTCCACGGAATGAGCCACGCAGCCCGCATCTTCAAGCCGCCGCAGCGCGACGCGTACCGTGGATCCATCGAAAGGAGGGCCAAGTTCTTCGCGCACCTTTTCGGCAGTCATCGCGCCTCCGCGCCAGATGATGAGAAGTATGGTGAGTTCCAGCTCGCCAAGCTCCATTACATCGCCGCCGGTTGAAGTGCTACGCGCCATAGTGTTACGTAATGTAACATACAACTGGGACGGCCTGTCAAGGCGTCCATTCTTGCGGCCTTTCCAGCCTGCCATGCGGCGCCGCGCTCGGCCCGCAATTCCGGCCATCTTTGCCATGCCGCCATTCTTGACACGGCTGCGCCCAAACGAATAAATTCGCGTCTGCTACAAAATCGCTTTCCGGCCCGCTCCGAAGCGCGGCCCGATGTGATTTTTCCCTGGCGATCGGCTCGAAGGCCTGAAAATCGCAGCAAAGCGGGCATAAGCCTTTGCCTGCGGCGACGCACCCGAAGTGGAGGAACGATGAACAGTAAATTCAACCCCCGGCGCGAGTTCTTGAAGCAGGCCGGCCTGTCTGGCCTGTTCGGATCGGCTGCCATGATGGCCGGATTGCCCGAGGGCGCGATGGCCATGGCCGGCACGCGCGGCAGCGTCATTGAGGATGCGGTGATCCCTGCAGCGCAGGCCGATGAGCCGCCCAAGTACCATATCAAGTTCGGCGTCTGCGGCATGAGCCACGACCACATCTATGGCATGATCGGCGCGGTCCAACGCGGCGGCGGAGAGATGGTGGCCGCGTGGGCCGGTGAACCGGACAAGCAGGCCTCGTTCCGCGAGCGGTTTCCCGACGTGAAGCTCGTCAAGACGCAGGAGGAGATTCTCGACGACCCATCGATTCAACTTGTGCTCAGCTCGCAGATCGCCAACGAGCGCGCGCCGCTCGGCGTCCGGGCCATGAAGCAGGGCAAGGATTTTCTCTCGGACAAGCCGGGCATCACCACACTGGAACAATTGGCTGAGGTCCGCAAGACTATCGCCGAGACCGGCAAGATCTACGCCATCATGTACAGCGAGCGGCTGGAGGTGAAGGCCGCCGTGTATGCCGGACAACTGGTGCAGCAGGGCGCCATCGGCAAGGTGATTCAGACCATCAACATCGCGCCCCACCAGATCTTCCAGCGCGCCGGCAATGCGGGCGGAGGCTCGGGCCGGCCGGAGTGGTTCTGGCACGCGAATCAGTTCGGCGGAATCCTGTGCGACATCGGCTCGCACCAGGTGGACCAGTTCCTCTTTTACACCGGATCGACGCAGGCCGAGGTGGTGGAGTCGCAGATTGCGAATGTGCGCCATCCCGATCACCCCGAGTTCCAGGACTTCGGCGACATGGTGCTGCGCGGCAACCGCGGCCTGGGCTATGTGCGGCTCGATTGGTTCACGCCCGATGGCCTCGGCACCTGGGGCGACGGCCGGCTCTTCATCCTGGGCACGGATGGTTACATCGAGGTGCGCAAGTACGCCAACGTGGCCGTGAGCCACGACGGCAACAATCTGTTCATCGTGGATAAGAACGTGGCTCGCTACATCAACTGTAATCAGATGCCGCTGCCGTTCGGGCCGCAGTTCGTCGCCGACATCGTGAACCGCACCCACGTGGCGCAGGACCAGACGCAGTGCCTGCTGGCCGCGGAGCTGGTGATCAAGGCACAGATGAACGCGACGCATGTGAAGTTGGAGGACTAGGT
>JBAUCP010000172.1:0-9001 GCA_049677625.1 Occallatibacter sp.
CGGCCGATTTTCATTTCCTGGGTTTTCTTCCGGAAAAGGCCGGCGCGCGCCGCACCCGGCTGGAAGACCTCGCCCGCGAGTCGCAGAAGTCCACCCACTCTTCAGGACACGCGCCAGGTTCCACGCTCATCTTCTATGAGGCTCCGCACCGCATCGCCGAGACGCTCGCCGATCTTGAAGCTGTCTGGGGCCCGGAGCTGCGCGTTGTGGTGGCGCGTGAGCTCACCAAGCTGCATGAGGAGTTCCTGCGCGGGACGGTAGCGGAAGTGCGCCGCAATCTCGAAATCCGCGACCGCATTCGCGGGGAGATCACGCTGGTCGTCGAGCCGCCGGCCGAAGGGAAAGCATTGGGCTCGACCGCGCCGCACGAGACGCTCGCCGACCGTGTGGCCCGCATGCAGTCCGAAGCGGGCATCGACGAGAAGGAGGCGCTCAAGCGGCTGGCGCGGGAACTGGGGCAGTCGAAGAGCGATTTGTATCGCGAGCTGCAGCGGACGCGCGCCCGTCGGCATTGAATGCGAACCGGTAAATGATGGGCTGCGTCTCAAACGGTGAATCGCTGCCTGCCGCGGCCCTCAGGATTGGATGATGGTTCCTAAGCCTGCCCCCCGGCGCGGGTCACTGGAAACATCTCCCGGATCAGATCCGCCAGTTGTTCGAGTTTGCGCGGGCTCACGTCGAGAAAGCGGACCCCCACCTCATGCCGGCCGTAGATGGCCTGGATCACTCCGCCCAGGCGCACCAGTTGTCCGCGCAGTTGGAATTCGATTTCGACGCGGGTGTAGATTCCCACCGGAAAGCGCTCTTCTGTGCGGATGCGGCAGCCGCCCAGGCTCAGGTTCACCACCTGCCCAGGCAGCTTGGATCCGATTTTGACCAGGTAGATGCAGGAGGACTGCTCGACCTTGTAGCGCGGGAAACGGCGGCGTTCGGCCATCGACGCCGGCTCTTCGGAGACCCCGGCTGCGCCAGCTTCCGCGGTCGGTTCGGCCGGCGGGCTGGATTGCGCTTCGGCTTGCGCGGCTGCCTTTGCCGCAGCCTCCTGAGCGGCCAACTCCTCCTCGCGGGTCGCGATGGCGGCTTGCTCTTCGGCAAAAACCTCCAGCAGTTCAGCCCGGCGGCGCGCGTTCATGGGTCCGAAGCGCACGCCCACCCCAGCATTGCCATCGTTCCACACCGTCTCGCCGCTCAGACGAAAGGCAATGCCGCGAATTTTGAAACTAACCTCAATGCCGGTGTGAGGGGCGATGGGAAGCCGGCGCTCCATCGCCAGCCGGCAGCCGCCCAGGCTCAGCTCCACGATGCGGCCGGCCAGCATCGAGCCGTTGCTCACCACCAGCAGCGTGGCTTGCTCATCCACGGCATAGCGGAGCGTCTCGCGCCGCTCGAGATCGGGCGCCGCCTGGCCTGGTGTGAGCTGTGCCGGCAGGCTCGCTGCCAGGCCACTTGCGTTTTCAACTTCTTCCATGGCCTGCACCGCCGGAATGTCTTGCTGGACTCAGTGCCCGTCGGCCAGCTCCCAGGGCTGCGCGGCAGCTGGATGCGTGGCCTCCCGGCCTTTGAGCCGGTCATACTGGTAAAGGTCGCTCGTCGTGCCCAGTGACTCGTTGTACAGGCTGATGGCCCCGCTCACCTGCTTCAATTCCTCGCTGAACGCGTGAATCGACTGCAATTGCGTGGCCGAAGCAGGAATCTCATATTGGGAAGTCTTAATGAATTTCTGGTAGCCACGGTCCAGCAGCCGGCCTACTTCGCCGCGCACCACAATCCCCGGACCCACCGCAAACGCGGCTGGGGCGCCGTCGGCAGCCACCAGCACCGCACCCGCTCCATGCTTGCTCACCAGCATGCCGCCCGCAACCCCCGCAAACGGCGTCACCTCAAAAGAGTGTGCCCGCAACTGCTCGAGGGTCTGGTCAAAGTCAGGATGGCTGGATTTTTTCTTCATACCCGCATTCTAGAGCAGTTTTCCAGTTCACGTGCCGCTTCTGGCCCCGTGCAACGTGCCTTTTTCTCAAGGAAAAAGGCACTGCGGCGCAGCGGCTTCGCGTTACAGCAACTGGAAAACTGCTGTAATCCGCGAAGACCTGGGCTGGCACATCTCTCGTCGGGAGTCGGAATATTTCTTTACGCCGCTCCGTAGCGCGCATGATAATCGCTCTACATCTTGGAGAGCCTGCGCTTTCGAATCTTGTTCCCGATCCCCCAATCGCAAGGGATCTCCAAGTAGATCGAGGGGGTTCGCATTCAATGAAGATCGTCACTCCAGTTCTGTTGGTATTGTCCTTCGCGGTTACAGGCAGCTCGTTCGCCGCGGCGCAGGAAGCTCCTACCGTACCCAAAGTTCTCCAGGTCACCCGTGAATTCGTCAAGCCTGGCAAGTCCGGCGCGATCCATGACCGCTCCGAAAGCAACTTTGTTCAGGCCATGACGCGCGCCAAGTTTCCCACCCACTACATTGCCCTCTCGTCCATGTCCGGCAAGATGCGCGCGCTCTACCTCACCGGGTATCCCTCCTTCGCGGCCTGGCAAAAGGACAACGACTCCATCGACAAGAACGCCGCTTTCTCGTCCGAGCTGGACCGGCTGAGCATGGCGGACGGCGAACTCCTGGATGCGATGGATGAGTTTGTCTTCTACTACGACGAGGACACCAGCTACCGTCCCAATCCGGACCTGTCGCAGGCTCGCTACATGGAGGTTCAGTCGTACCATGTGAAGCCCGGCCACGATAAGGACTGGACCGAGCTGGCCAAGATGGCGATCGAGGCCGACAAAAAGGCCGGCACCAGCGCGCACTGGGCAACCTATGAGCTGGCCTATGGCGGCGGAGACGAGTACCTCATCCTCAGCGCCGACAAATCCATGGCCGACATCGATCAGGGCTTCGCCGAAGGCAAGCAATTCGAGGCCGCCATGGGCGAGGATGGCATGAAGAAGTTCAGTGAGCTCATTCGGGCGACCATCGAGAGCTCGGATTCGCAGCTCTTCTCCATCAATCCGCGCCAGAGCTACGTATCTGAAGATTGGATCAAGGCCGATCCGGACTTTTGGAAGCCGAAGACCGCCGCACCGGCTGCCAAACCCGCGGCTCCCGAAAAGAAGCCCAATCCATAACCGGCTGCAGCATGCGCGTCCGACTCAAATGGAGCGGCTCCGTTCTCAGCGGGCTGCTCCATTTGCATTTGCCCAGGCAGGCCGCAACCCGGCGCATGAGATGTGCGCTGGCGCCGCGTCTTCGATTCCGGCAATGCAGAAAAATCCTGGTTGTGAAAAAATACTCACACCAAGAGGATTCCGGCCCGCATGAATGCGTTCCTCGAAATCCCGGCCCTTCCCCCGCGCACCATCGCCCTCGACCCTCCGTTGAGCGATGAGGAGTTCGAGCGCCTGAGCGAGAAGTGCGGCGTCGCCTTTCTCGAACGCAGCAAGGAAGGAACCATCATCGTGAACGGTCCCGCTGGCGGCTTGACCAGCAGTGGCAACAGCGAGATCGGCCGGCAATTCAGGAACTGGTGGAAGAGTCACCGGCGCGGGCGCGCCTTCGACTCGAGCGGCGGATTCTTTCTCCCCGACGGCTCCGTCCTCAATCCCGACGCCGCCTACGCAACCGCCGAACAGTTGCAGGGCCTCACCCGCGAGCAACTGGCCCGCTTCCCGCGCCTAACACCGGCCTTTGTCATCGAACTGCGCTCGGAGAGCGACCGGCTCGCCGCCGTCCAGGAAAAGATGGAAGCCTGGATCGCCAACGGCGCAGAGCTTGCCTGGCTGATCGATCCCAGCGCAAAGCATGTCCACGTCTACCAGCGCGGCGCGGCTCCGCGCATTGAAGCTGTCGGCCGGATCGCCGGCTCAGGTCCTGTGGAAGGTTTTGTTCTCGACCTCGAAGAGGTCTGGCGCTGCTACGAGTAGCGCGCTGCTTACGCCGTCTCGCTCATCCGCCCGTTCTCGTCCATCTTGCCGAATATCATCTTGCCGCTGGCCGTCTGAAGCACGCTGGTCACGGCGATATCTACGGAGCGCCCGATCATCTTGCGTGCGTGATCGACCACCACCATGGTGCCGTCGTCCAGATAGCCCACGCCCTGGTTGTACTCCTTGCCTTCCTTGAGCACCACCACGCTCATGCGCTCGCCGGGCAGCACCACAGGCTTCAGCGCATTCGCCAGGTCGTTGATGTTGAGCACTTCCACGTGGTGCAGGTGGGCCACCTTGTTCAGGTTGAAGTCGTTGGTCACCACCTTGGCCTCCCACTTCTTGGCCAGCTCCAGCAGCTTCAGATCCACCTCGCGGATGGAAGGAAAATCGTCGGAGACAATCTCCACGTGCAGGCTCCCGTTGGACTGCATGCGCTGCAGCATGTCCAGGCCGCGCCGGCCGCGCTGCCGTTTCGAGGAATCGGTCGAATCGGCCACTACCTGCAGCTCGCGCACCACGAACTCCGGCACCACGATCATGCCGTCGATAAACCCGGTCTCGGCAATGTCCGCAATCCGCCCGTCGATGATGACGCTGGTGTCGAGCACCTTGGCGCTGCGTCGCGTTGGCCGGTCGCCCGTGAAAACGGTCCCCAGGGCCGCCGGATTCAACATCTCGCCCTTGTTGGCGCCCACCAGCAGGCCCACGTAGGTCATCAGCAGCAGCACGAAGATCTGCAGCACCGCCGAGTTCGCGCTCGTCAGGGGCGCCGACCGCAGCACCAGGCAGAAGAGCGCCGCGCCAAAGATGCCGAGAACGCTGCCCACCACAGCGCCGATCAGCCGCCGCAGGCTGAGTGCGCGCACGCGCAGCTCAAAGACGATCACCGCGCTGGCCGCCAGCGCTCCCGCAATCGCCGCTTCCCATCCGCTGCTCATCCCGAACGGATGGAGGAAATAGCAAACCCCTGCAAAAAGGGCAACAAAAAGAAGACGAATCAGTACGAGATCCATAAGGCCAACTTCCGCCGGGTAAGGAAAAATGGCGCCGGCTTGGACACAATTGGCGAGTATGCCCACAGCCCCATGCGATCGTCAAGGGGAAACGGCAAGCAGGGGTCAGGTTTCAGGGATCAGGTTTCAGCGGCCGCAGAATTCAGACTGGTTCCTTGGTTTTGCCCAATATCGCGTAGATCATCTTGCCGACTTCGTGGGACAAGGCTTCCGTATCATCGATCAGCTTTGCGTCGCCCATGCCGAGAATGCGCGCAATTTCAAGCTGCGTTTGCAGCTCGAAATTGGAGCCACGGGAGATCCCCAGAAACTGCCTGTACTCACGGATGTTCAGCCTCCCATGACCCTCTGCGATATTGCTGGGAATCGAAACCGCTGAGCGTCTCATCTGGCTGGTGAGCCCATAAATCTCCTCGCGCGGAAATCCGCTCGTCAACCGATAAACAGCCGCCGCCAGTTGGATCGATCACTGCCAAACCAGCAAGTCGCGAAACGATTGCACCATCGAACTGACCCCTGAAACCTGACACCTGAAACCTGTCTTTTACGATGCCGCCGCCAACTGCTGCTCCGCCGCAACCCGCTGCGCGCCCTTGCGCGGTCCGCGCTTGCGCGCGCTCATCACCTTGATCCTCTCCAGCAAGTCCTGCGGCGAACAGTTCTTCTTGGCCAGCAGCGCGTCGGCCACATGAATCTCGCTGCCGGTCGTCTGCGCATCGGCCATCAGGACCATCGGCACATGCGCCGCAATGCCCTTGAGCCGGTGCACGAGCTGATCTCCATTCATGGGCTGCATGTTGAAGTCGGCCAGCACCAGGTCAACCTGGTTCACTGAAAAAACACTGATCGCCTCCTGGCCGTTCGAGGCTGAAACCACCTTGTATCCATTCGTTGAAAGCATGAACTTGAGTACCGATAGCTCTTGTTCGTTGTCATCGACACAGAGAATTACTTTTTTCGGCCGCATGGTGTGGGGATCTGCTCCTTGCTCTGGTTCTCTCGCTCTGGGTTCTTGGCCATCCAAAGACAACATTGCGCCCTGCCGCTCCTTGAGAAGCGGCTTTGCGGCCTCGATGTCGCCCTCGGCAACTGGGAAGGGGCCAGCCGACATTCACCGCAGGGCGATGCAGCCGGCTGCCGCGCAAATCACGCAGCACCGGGCGCAACGCTCCACGGGAAGGTCAGCCCTCATTTGCGGTCAATCAATGCCAGCCGATTGCCGCGCGGGACTCCCGATAAAAATCCGGTGAATTGTTCCCTCAATGAATGGCAACTTTACGAGCCCCAGGAGTTCCATGGGAAGAGGGAAAGGGTGGCGAAAGCAGCGATGAAAATCCGACTGAAACAAGTGGAAATCGGATAGCGAAAACATCCTCAGTCACTTGCGATGATGAATTTCTGTTGAAAGCATGTGCATCACGGCAGGAAAAGACGGCCTTTTGCTACAAGAACAGTGCTCCCGCCAACGCGAACATCGGTGACCCGCGCGTCAAGACCCGAAACACCGCCCGAATTTTCACGCCGCGCGCTCAGCCGCATGTCGCTCGGCCGGCCGATTTCCACACCCTGGCGCAGCCCAATCGTTTCACCCGAGGCCGCCGCGCCGCGCAATGCCAGATAGCTTATCGCACATCCGGCCGCCGAGCCAGTGGCCGGATCTTCGCCGCCGTAAAACTGCATCCGCGAGCGGTACTTCGTACCGTCCTCGTTTTGGCCTGGCACTGGAGCCAGAACATAAAACCACCGCGCTCCGCGCTCGCGCAGCCACGGCGTGGCCTGGTCGTGATTCACCTTGAGCCGCCCCAGCGCTTCTACCGAGCGCAGCGCCACAATCGCAAACGCCGTCCCCGTTGAAACCACCTGCGGCGGCAGCGCGGGATCAAGATCGTCCGCGCGCAGCCCGCAGAGCCGCGCCACTTCAGCGCGATCGAGCTCGGCGCCAAACTCCGGGTCCTTCTGCGTCATCTCGCCATTCAGGGCGTCACTCGTGTCATCACTCAGACCGGGACCCGCAAAGCGCACCGGCACCGTGCCCACATTCAGCTTCAGCCTGATCGTGTCGCCGTCCGCGGCCTCGGGAGCCGCCAGCCGGAGCACGCTGGCCGTGCCCAGCGTGGGATGCCCGGCAAAGTTTAGTTCCTCCTGCGTGGTGAAGATGCGCACGCGCACGCCTTCGGCCCGCTCGGCCTCAATCGCGCCGCGCTCCACAAACGTCGTCTCCGAAAGGTTGAACTCGCGCGCAATCGCCTGCATCCGCTCCGTCGTGAGCGCCGCGGTATTCATCACCACCGCCAACGGATTGCCATGGAGCGCCGTTCCGGTAAAAACATCCACGATGAAGTATTCGAGTTCTACGGTCATGTTTTTTTGATTCGCGTGCAGGGGCTCCGGATTTACTTTGTCTTCCCCGCCGCGCGAGGTTACAATCCCGTCACTGGAAAATTTCCGCGCGCTCACTCAGCCAACGGGAATGCCCACGCTACACTGCAATTGAAACGCTGGCGCGCCTTTCGTCACCAGAGCATATGCCTTGAATCCGGCGCGGCTTCACCGGTCCCCTGTCTTTGCCGGGCCACTCAACAAAAAATCCATCTCCGCACCAGAAAAGCTATGGAGGTTGTGGAATATGGCGCAGACAATCAACCTGGCGCAGATCGCCGCCGCTTCGGCCACAGTGGCCGACATCAAGATCGACGAGATCGTGCTCGGCGGCGTCACCATCGGCCAACTCACCCTCGAGGGAACCTCGCTCGACCTCGCCTCGGGCAGCGCATCGCTTCAGAACGTGCGCATCATTATCACGCTCGACTTCCAGTTCGACTGGTGGATCAATCTCGGCTTCTGGAGCGACTCCGGCACCGCCGATCTGGGCAGCCTTTCCGTTCCGCTCGATCTCGGCAACGTCGCCATCCCGTCGCTGGGCAACATCCCGCTTTCGGTGCCCAACATCGCGCTGACCAGCCTTAACGCAGCCTTTGCGCCCATCACCGCCGTCGATCTGGGCGGCGGCAACGTGACCGGCGTCTCTGCCACCAACACCACGCTGCCCAAGAACGGATTCACCCTCACCGGCCTCGGCTTCGGCGCCATCAGCATCGCCAGCATTCAGGTTCCCGAAGGAACCGCCGCGCAATTCGCCATCCAGGAGTTCCACCCCAACGCCAGCCTGGTGCTTCCCAGCGCTACGCTCGGTCCGGTGCAGATTCCATCCGCCAGCGCGGCCGATGTGCAGACCACCGCGCCGGTCAGCTTCAACGGCTCCGCTTCAGTGCAGACGCTCGCGCTTTCGCTCGGTGTGCTCGGCGGCAGCCTCAATGTCACGCCCACCGCATTCGTGAGCATCGGCACGCTTCAGTTGCAGGGAGTCGCGCTTACCGGCACCGTGGCCCAGGCCATTCTTCAAAACATCGGCGTTCCCATCGACATCCGCGGCTTCACCATGAACGCCATCGACATTACCGGGATCACCGCGACCAACATCACGGTTTGATTGCGCACGCGCGCCAGGAGGTTCTCAATGCCGCAAATGGATCACGCACAGTTCGAAGCGCTCTGGCAGAGCGCAAAAGACCATCCGCTGGTGCGTCGCGCCGCGGCCGAGCCCATTCACGCCGATCTCTCGCTCACCGGCATCTTGAATCAGTACATGGCCATGGCCGCCCTGCAGCGCGAATGGGGAAAGCTCAGCCAGTTGGACTACAACGATCTGGAGGCCGCCGTGAACGCGCTCAAGACAGTCCTGGTGCGCGTGAAAGACAGCGAGCTGATAGCCGATGCCGCTGCGCGGAATGCGGCCCTCATCCAGGCAAAGTTCGCGCGGCCTGCAAGCTGACAAGCTGAGTTGATGTGGGCTGAAGGAGCGCGTGCAACAACCGCTGCCGCCGTGGCGCATCGCATGAAATCCCCGCTCCCGGAGGGAGCATTCGAGAATAGCCCAGGGTGGAACCCTGGGTCAGCGTTCTCTGGAAGTTACGCCCGCCCCGTAGATTCTCTGTTGAAAGTCAAGAGTTTCCTTGGGGTCGAGTTTGGATTTTCAAGGCATCGGGGTCTATCCATCTGATGATTTTGGG
>JBAUCP010000173.1:0-9011 GCA_049677625.1 Occallatibacter sp.
ATATTGACCCGGCCAGCGCCGCAGCAAAGGGCAGATCCCTGCGGCCAGACACAAAAAAACGGCCGCTCGTTGCGGGCGGCCGTTTGTAGATGAATCAAGTTGCACTTTGGAAACACCTGTTTAGAAGTTGTACTTGAGCGCGAACTGCCCAATGCGCGGTCCGGCTCCGTTCTCACCCCCGACGGTTCCGAAGCTGGTGCTGCTCGAGAGCGGGTTTGAAGTGCTCACGGTGTTGAGAATGGTGTGGTTGAGAATGTCGAAGTACTCCATGCGGAACTCCAGGTTGGATTCGCGGTAGACCGGGAAGGTGCGGACCAAAGCGCCATTCCAGACCGTGTAGCGGGGACCGCGGAGCGAGTCCTTGATGACATTGCCGAAGCCGGTTCCGGCGCCGGTGTTGAGAGGCACCGAGAAAGCCGCCGGGTTGAGCCAGCTCTCGCAGGGGGTTGGAAACTTACGTCCCGCGGGTACCGCCGTCGAACAATCGCCACCGAGGTTCTTGCTATAAAAGTATGCCGGCTTGGTGAAGTCGCGCTGGCCGCGGTCCTGCGTAAGGCCGGTGTTTGAGTTGTCGGTTCCCGTCCATACGGTAAGTGCGTCGCCGGAGTGGGACTGAACGAGACCGGAGGTCCGCCAGCCGTTAACCATGGCGCGGAGGACGCGGTAGCCGTTGTTGAGCTTCGGAGGGTCGTATTCGTAGGAGACCGAGAAGGCCTGGGGATGGTCGATATCCGAAAGGCCACGGTCGAGGGCTTTGATGTCGGACACAGAAGCCCCCGCAGGCATGTTGGTCGCGTTGGAAGGATAGAGCGGATAGACATACGATTCGCCCGCGTTCAGATCTTCCGTATTCGAGTCGCGCGTTGCCTGCGGCATGTCGTCGTACGACTTCGACCAGGTGTAATTGGCCATGAGCGCGAGCCCGTGCGACATCTTCCTCACCAGAGTGGCCTGGAAGGAATTGTAGTGGGCATCGCCGATCATGGCCGCTTCGACGATCTGGGAGTAGTTCTCGTCGCAACCCGCGGTGGCGAGGCATGGGCCGACGGTGGGAGCCGTGTTAAAGACCCTTCTGGTGTTGACGTTGGAAGTGCCCCCCGGGAAGGTCAATTTGGGGCTCGTCGCGGTACCTGTGTTCACGCCGGTGTTTACCCCGGGGTTCACTTCGAGCTCCACGAACTGATGGCGCGACGCGGAACCGACATAGGCCACCCGCGTCGCCCAGCCGCCATGGAGCTGCTGCTCGATGGTCAGGTTGAAGTCGTAGGTGACCGGCACATGGAAGTTGCCGGAAGGATCGTACTCGTTGACCTCCATCTGGTTGGGGAAGACCTGCGTGGACTTGAACGGGAGAGTGAACGGGAAGGGATTGGTGTACGCACCCGTCGCGCATCCCGTGCAATAGGGATTGCTCAAAGGACCGCCAGGACTGGTGTTTGTCTCGTCCATGTTCGTGAGCCCAACGGTGATAGTGTTGGGGGCAAACGTGGACTGACTGAGATTGAAGAAGCCCGGCAAGCGGTCCTGGTAAAAGATGCCATAGCCGCCGCGAACCGCCGTTCTGCCCGTGCCGAAGACGTCGTAGGCGAAACCGACACGGGGCATGAACTGCTTGTACTGGTTCCTCACGCCATTGGCCGGAAAGCCTGGGTCACCCGAGAGCACCATGCCGGCGGGCAATCCTCCGGTTCCCGAAGTCGTGGCGATTTCGAATTGGGACGTGCCCGTGTTGGCCGCGTACTCGGCGGGGCTGAATGCGGTCTGGTCGCCGATCTTGTTGTGCCAGGGAGCAAAGATCTCCCAGCGCAGACCGTAGTCCAGGGTCAGGCGGTGATTGACCTTCCAACTGTCCTGGGCGTAGATGGCCGGGAAGTGACCGCGGTCATTGGTCTCCTCGAATTCGCCTTGGGTGAGTGCGGATAGGAAACCCTGCTGGAAATTGGCCATGGCATTGTTGTTGGCGACGGCGAGGGACGAGCCGGCCAGGCCGGAGGTGAAGGCGCCATAGGAGTTGTACACGTTGACCACGTCGAACTTGCTCAGCTCGTAGTGTCCGCCAAAGGCAAAGTCGTGGGCGCCTTTGACCCAGTGCAGATCGTCGTTGAGGGTGTAGTTGTTGCGTTCAAACAGGGCGCTGGCCGACGATCCCACCTTCATATAGCCGCTGACGCTGAGCGCCATGTAGGGGCCAAGATTCGGCTGCCAGAGACTGGCGAGGCCGGAACCCGTGGGGCCGAGAGACGTAAGGTCCTTGCTGTTTGGAGGGCCACCGCGCTGGGAGACTTCCCGCTGGAAGTTGAGCACCAGGTTGTTCAGAAGGTTGGACCTGAAGGCGTGGGTTTCAGAGATCGCCGCATTCTGGTAGCGGGTTTGGAAGTAGGAGGTGTAGCTATAGAGGCCGCCGAGCGCGAGATTGGTGGGGTTGTAGATGGCTGGCTGCTGGTACCAATCGTAGAAGTAGCGGCCAAAGAGGTGGTCGTTGGCGCCGAAGTTGTGGTCGACGCGCGCATCGTACTCGTCAAAGTAGTTCTGCGTGGCGGAGAAATAGTTGACGGAGTTGCCGATTTTTCCTGGGGCCGCGTCCGCGCTCGCAGTGGGGAAAAACTGCTCGAAGGCGACCGCAGCCGGATCGAAGGCGCTGCTGGGGATGTGGTTGTTGGGGTATGCCACGCCCGTGAACGGGTTATAGATCTGCTGGGTTGTGACCGGGGCTGCCGATGAATTCACGCAGAGGCCGGCCCCGTTGAACGAGTTGCCGGAGGCTGTGTTGCAGAGGTTGCTGTAGTCGGCGTAGGCTCCGCCGGTGGAACTGGAGGCGAGGCCTTCCTCGGCGGCAGTGGGAGAGGTGAACGAACCCGCAGCCGAGCCCGAGTGGATCAGGGTGTGCTGATAACCGAAGAAGAACTGGGTGGTCTTGCCGCTCGAGATGCGTGGAATCTTGACTGGGCCGCCAATGGTGCCGCCGAACTGATGCCGGTGCAGCGTGTCCTGAGAGCCCACGGGCGAGAAGTGGTTCTCGGCGTTGAAGAAGCCGTTGCGGAGGAACTCGAAGAGGTCGCCGTGGAACTGTTCGCCGCCCGATTTGGTAACGATGTTGACCACCGCGCCGGCGCTCTGGCCAAATTCGGCGTTGTAGTTGCTGGTCTGGACGCTGAATTCCTGGGTAGAGTCCGGCATCGGGTACGGATCGTTCACGTTGGTCATTTCATCCAGGTTGTTGCCGCCATCGAGCAGGAAATTGTCCTGGTTGGGCAATGTCCCGTTGACGGTGGCTACCTGAACGGGGCTGAGCAGACTCCCGGAGAACGTCTTTCCGCTGCCCTGGTTGACGCCGTTACCCTCATTGGTGGCATCGACCACGCCGGCCACCAGCGTAACCAGCGAGGCCGCGGCCCTGCCATTCAACGGAAGATCGCCCACGCTCGCCCGGTCGATGACCTGCGACAACGTTCCTGTGGTGACGTCAACCTGCGGCGCGTCCGCTGAGACGTTCACAGTTTGCGTTTGTGCGCCAACCTTCAGCGTGATGTTGATGGTGAGAGCCTGGTCGGCTTCAAGCACAATTCCGCTCTGTTGATAGAGCTCAAAACTGGCAGCCGAAACCGACACTGTATATGGTGCGGGCAGCAGCGTCGGGAATACATAGTGGCCGTCTTTGCCCGTGACTGCGGTGGTGACCGTGCCGCTCTGGGTTTGGGTCGCGGTCACGGTAGCCGAGGGTACTACGGCGCCGGATGGATCGGTTACTGTACCGCTGATGGTTCCGTAGCCCTGCGCATGCAGACTGGCCGCGGAAAAGGCGAAGCAAAGGCCAACGACGGCTAAGACACTTGCGCAGCCCGCGAGCTTGCGCAGCCTGGATACAAGCCTGGATACAATCGATTGCATCATTACCCCCCACTTTCAAAGCGTTGCTTTGTTCGTTCTTGTCGTGAATAAAGCTGTTTTCCTGCGTTTGTCAGATTCTTCCTATGGTGGTCTGACCTCAATTCGAAACGCAATCATTTTCATACTGGGAACTACGAACTGTCAACAAAGAAATTCTGCTCCACTTTGTACTTGTCGGGTAATCCGACTTATCGCTCCGGTAGTGCTATAGTCCACTCGTTCGCCAGAAAGGTCAGACCGGAGGGATCAAGGTAGAAAACAGCCGGCCGACCCCAAGGAAAGATCCCAGATCGGCCTCATTGAGATGAATGGAAAATGCACCCGCAGCGGAAAAGGATGGAAGCATGATGGATCGCCGCACTCTGTTGAAGAACTCCGCGCTTGGGGTTGGCGTCGCCGTCCTGGGCCGCGCGCCCGGGGCTGCCGCAACCGGCTCCGGTTCCGGCGCGCCGGTTGCCTCCACAACCACCGGCAAGGTGCGCGGCTACACTGACCGCGGCATTCTGGCATTCAAGGGCATTCCCTACGGAGCCGACACCGCGCCGCGCCGGTTCATGGCTCCGATTCCGCCCGCTCCCTGGGCCGGCATACGCGACGCAGTCGAATTCGGGCCGCGCGCTCCGCAGGCCTCGGGCCGCGGTGTGGGCGGATTGCGCCATGGATACTACCTGCCGCCCGAACTCGGCCCGGTGAGCGAAGACTGCCTGTACCTGAACGTATGGACTCCTGGGCTGCACGACCACCGCAAGCGCCCGGTGATGGTCTACATCCACGGCGGCGCGTACTCGGGCGGCTCGGGCAACAACGTGCTCTATGACGGCGTCAATCTCTGCCGGCGCGGCGACGTGGTCTTCGTCTCGCTCAACCACCGCCTGAATCTCTTCGGTTTTCTCTATCTCGCCGAACTCGCATCCGGTTTTGAGGACTCCGGCAACGCGGGAATGCTCGACCTGGTGCTGGCGCTCGAATGGGTGCGCGACAATATCGAAGAGTTCGGCGGCGACCCTGGCCGCGTGCTCATCTTCGGCCAGTCCGGCGGCGGAGCCAAATGCGCCACGCTGATGGCCATGCCCGCCGCGCATGACCTCTTTCATCGCGTCGTCACCATGAGCGGCCAGCAGATCACCGCCAGCCGGCGCGAGTCGGCAACCGCACGCAGCCGCGCCGTGCTGGACGCGCTGAATCTGCCCGAGAACCGTAGCGGCGACCTGCGCACTATGCCCATGGAGCAGTTGATCCAGGCCTCGCACGCAGCCAGCTACTACGGGCCGGTGAACGATGGCCGCGCGCTGATGCGTGATCCCTTCGATCCCGATGCGCCGCCCTTGTCTGCGGGCATTCCCATGATCCTGGGCAACACCCACGACGAAACGCGCCTGCTCATCGGCGGCGGCGATCCATCTGCGTTCTCGCTCACCTGGGAAACACTGCCCGCAAAGCTCCACGTGGTCTCGCAGTTCATGGGCGATCTGGCTCCCGCAGAGGTCGTGGCGAAATATCGTGACCTGTATCCGGCCTATTCGCCCTCCGATGTATTTTTCGCCGCAACCACCGCCTTCCGCTCCTGGCGCGGGCAGGTTATTGAGGCCGAGCGGCGCGCAGCCCAGCCGGCGGCCGCACCGCACACCTGGGTCTACGAGCTCGACTGGCGCACACCCATCGACGGCGGCAAATGGGGCGCGCCGCACACGCTCGACATTCCGCTCGCGCTCGACAATGTGGACGCCGCCGAAGGCATGACCGGCGGCGGACCCGAGGCGCGGAGCCTGGCCGCGCTGATGAGCGCCACCTGGATCGAGTTCGCGCGCAGCGGAAAGCCCAACCACGCCGGACTGCCGCACTGGCAGCCTTACAACCTGGCCCAGCGATGGACGATGAGCTTCAATGCGGCCTCGCGGCTGGTGGAGGATCCACGCGGCAATGAGCGCAGGCTGGTGGAACAGATCCCCTACACCCAGCCCGGAACATGAAGCCTGAATTGTGCCTGGGACGACGCCGCGAACCGGATCAGGAAGCTACCGGCGTAAGCCGGGATGGCTTCGCCTTGTTTGCGGCTGCTCGCGCTTTGCGCTCCGTGGGGCGCTCCATTCCCTGCGCCGCCTGCGCCATGCGCAGGTGCTGGTCCATCAGCTTGCGCGCTTCCAGCGGCTTGTGGGAGCGAATGGCGCGGTAGATCTCGCGGTGCATCTCGGCAGACTCGCGCAGGTCGGTCGAACGCTCCACCGTTTTGCGCCGCTTGTCGTAGAGCGCCGAAGTGATGGTCTCGATCAGCGCGGCCAGAATTGGATTGCCGGAGGCCTGGGAGATGATGCGATGGAAGAGCAGGTCGTGAATGAGATAATCCGAGGGGCTGTCCATGGCCGCGAACATTTCAGCCACTTCTTCAGACAGCGCGGCGTGGTGCTCTTCCTTGCCACGCTCGGCTGCCAGCGCGGCCAGATGGCTTTCTAGTATAATTCGCGCTTCGAACATCTGCCAGGATTGAAAACCGTGCAATGCGCCCATCAGACTGAGAGATGCTTTGCCGAACTCGGGGGGCCCGTCGGCAACAAAGGTACCCACACCGTGCCTGATCTTCATCACGCCCATCGCCGCCAGATACCCGATGCCGGTGCGCAGGCTGGCGCGGCTGATCTTCAGCGTGCGCGCAAACTCGCGTTCCGGCGGAATCTTGTCGCCAGGCTGCAGTGCGCCGTTCTCAATAAGCAGGCGGATGTGGTTGACCACATGCATGGTGCGGTGCGTGTTCGGCTCTTCCGGCTTCGTCCGCGGCATAAGTGTGGGCCACCTTCATGCAATTCTCAAAATCAGGGGCAGAACGAGATTATCACCGAAACTCCGTTTTGGCCCCAAAAACTTCTCAACCTCCGGGGAAAGGCCGGCGGCGCGCCGCCCATGTATACTTGTGGTCTGACCTCTGTTTCGGACGGGGCTCAACAGCGGTTCCACGGGTACTGTAGGATAAATCCTCCATACGGGGCGGGAATTTTCCGCGCTGAAGATGTGGCGCGCCGGCGCCCCGTTGAGGAAAGATGCAGCAATTCCGGAACCGCTCTTGAACCATCCAGCCGAGGGTTAGAATGAGTGCCATGTTGATCGATGAAGACAGGATGTTTCCCGCTGAAACCAGCGCGCGCAAGGTAGCTCGCGCTTTATACGCTCATGTCCGCAATCTGCCGATTGTGAGCCCGCACGGACACACGCAGGCCGCATGGTTCGCCAACAATGGCCCGTTCCCTGATCCGGCCACGCTCTTCGTGCAGCCCGATCATTACGTCTTCAGGATGCTCTACAGCCAGGGCATTTCGATGGACGACCTGGAGATCGGCCAGCCGGTGGTCAGGAATCCGCGCAAGGTATGGCACATCTTTGCCAGCCACTACTACCTGTTTCGAGGAACCCCCACCCGCATGTGGCTCGACTACGCCTTTCAGGAGCAGTTCGGCCTGCACGAGCGGCTCTCGGAAAAAACCGCCGACCTTTACTACGACACCATCTCCGCCCGGCTCAGCACGCCGGAGTTCCTGCCCCGCGCGCTTTTCGAGCGCTTCAATATTGAGACCATGGCCACCACCGATTCCCCGCTCGACAGCCTTGAAAATCACAAGGCCATCCGCGAATCCGGCTGGAAGGGCCGCATCATTCCTGCGTTCCGTCCGGATTCCGTCGTCGATCCTGACTTTCCGGGATTCGCGGACCTGGTCGCCAAATTGGGCGAACAGAACGGCGAAGACAGCTCCACCTGGACCGGTTATCTGAATGCGCTGGCCAAGGCTCGCGCTCGATTCTGCGCCCTGGGCTGCACATCGACCGATCACGGCCATCCCTCCGCGCAGACCGCCGATCTTTCCCCCGCCGAGGCCGAGTATCTCTTCGCCAAAGTGATCTCCGGCAATGCCGACGCCGCGCAGAAAGAGCTCTTCCGCGCGCAGATGCTCACCGAAATGGCCCGCATGAGCGTGGAAGACGGCCTGGTGATGCAGATTCATCCCGGCTCCGTGCGCAATCACAACCGCTTCGTCTTCGAGCGTTACGGGAAGGACATGGGCGGCGACATTCCGCGCGCTACGAACTACGTGGACGCGCTCCATCCGCTGCTCGCCCGCTTCGGCAACGAAAAGAATCTCACCATCATCCTGTTCACGCTGGACGAAACCACCTTTAGCCGCGAGCTGGCGCCGCTGGCCGGCCACTATCCGTGCTTGCGCCTCGGGCCCCCGTGGTGGTTCCATGATAGTCCTGAGGGCATGATGCGTTTCCGCGAGCAGGCTACGGAGACGGCAGGCTTTTACAACACGGTCGGGTTCAACGACGATACCCGTGCGTTCCTCTCCATCCCGGCCCGGCACGACATGGCCCGGCGCATCGACTGCGCCTTCCTCGGCAGGCTGGTTGCCGAGCATCGCATGGACCAGGACGAAGCCTTCGAAGTGGCCCACGAACTGACTTACGGGTTGGTCAAAAAAGCGTATCGGCTGTAGCGTCCGTTTGTCACAGACTCATATTTCCGGGATGGCTTTGCAGGCATCGGAGTTTTATGGCGACACAAGGCACGGCATCAGGTTCTTTTTTTCGCACGCTTCGCTCACCGGATCGCACTTCGCGCCAGCGCTGGGTAGTCTGCGGGTTCCTATTCGTTGCGACTGTAATTGCCTATGTGGATCGAGGCGTGATCGCCTACCTGGAGAAGTTCCTCGAAGGCATCATCCCGGGACTGAACAGCGTCAAATACGGATACATCCTGGCCGCGTTTCAGGCCGCATACGCCATCGGCATGTTGGTGGCCGGCGGGCTGACAGACAAGCTCGGAACGCGCAAGGCGTTTGCGATCGCAATCGGCCTCTGGAGCGTGGCGGCGATGCTTCCCGGTGCTGCATTTTCGGTGGTCACGTTCGCCATCGCCATGTTTCTGCTCGGACTGGGCGAGGCAGCTAATTTTCCCGCCTGCATCAAAACGGTGGCTGAATGGTTTCCGAAACGTGAACGCGCACTGGCCACCGGCATTTTCAACTCTGGAGCCAATATTGGCAATATCGCCGTGCCGCTCATCGTGCCGGGTCTGGTAGCGCTCGTTACCTGGCGTGGCGCATTTGTTGTGACTGGCGCCAGCGGAATCCTATGGC
>JBAUCP010000174.1:0-8496 GCA_049677625.1 Occallatibacter sp.
ATGGAACGCTGGTCAAGTCGGACACGCTCATCGACTCAATGCTGGTGCTGCTGCGCACGCGTCCTCTGCTCGCGCTTGGCCTTCCCGCGCGCGTTCTTCGCGGCAAAGCTGCCTTCAAGGCCTGGGTCACGCAACAGGTCTCGCTCGACGTGGTTCATCTGCCTTACAACCGCAAGCTGCTGCATTTTCTTAACCAGGAGCGCATGCGCGGCCGCGCGATCTACCTCGCCACCGGCGCTGACGAGCGCCTGGCACAGCGCGTTGCCGGCCATCTCGGCATCTTCACCGGCGTGCTCGGCTCAGACGGCGCAACCAACCTCACCGGCAACCGCAAGCTAGACAGCCTGCGCAGCCGCCTGGGCTCGGGCGAGTTCGACTACATCGGCAACGACACGCCCGATCTGCCGCTGCTGGTCCGCGCCACTGAGCCGCAGGTGGCCAATCCAAGCCTGCGTCTGCGCCTCAAGCTGCGCAGGCGCGGCATTCGTCCCGCCCGCACCTTCGAGGAGCGAGGCCGTCTGCTCGAATCCGCAATCAAGGCCCTGCGTCCGCACCAGTGGGCCAAAAACCTGCTCATCTTCCTGCCGCTGCTTCTGGCCCATGTGCTTGTGCGTGCACGGTTCTCCGCTGCACTGCTCGCCTTTTGCTGTTTCAGCCTCGCCGCCTCCGCCACTTACATCGTCAACGACCTGCTCGACATCGAAGCCGACCGCCGTCACCCCACCAAGCGGCAGCGCCCATTTGCCTCAGGCGATCTCTCGGCCTTCACCGGCCTTGCCATCGTCGCCGTGTTTCTGCTGCTCGCGCTCACCGGCGCGCGCCTGCTGCCCGTCGCGTTCCTGGGATGGCTGCTGCTCTATCTCGCCACCACGCTCGCCTATTCCATGTTCCTGAAGCGCGTCGCGCTGGTTGACGTCGTAGTGCTTTCCGGCCTCTACACGCTGCGCCTGCTGGCCGGCAGCGCCGCCACCGGCTCACACATCTCCGCCTGGCTCGCCGGCTTTTCGGTCTTCCTGTTTTTCTCGCTGGCCATCGTCAAGCGCTTCGCCGAGCTCGAGAACCTGCGCTCCAGCGGCTTGCCGCCGCGCAACGGCCGCGGCTACCTGGTGGCCGACATCGACCAGTTGCGCAGCTTCGGTACATCCAGCGCCTTCGCCGCAACCGTGGTGTTTGCCATTTACATCAGCAGCAAGGAAGTGATGACCCTCTACCGCCATCCGGAGAGGCTGTGGCTCATCATGCCGCTCATGATCCTGTGGCTCTGCCGCGTATGGCTGCTCGCCGCGCGCGGCAACCTCAATGAAGACCCGCTGGTCTTCGCGCTCACTGACAGGATGAGCTTGCTCATCGGCGCAGCCGCCGCCGCCATCGTCCTGCTGGCTATCTGAATCCCTACAGCGGTTTTCCAGTTGCTGTAAGGCGAAGTCGCAAACGCCGAGTGGCTTTTTCCTCAAGAAAAAGCCACCTTGCACGACGCCCAAAATGCCACACGAACTGGAAAACCGCTCTAGCTGAACAGATCCTTCATCTTCTCGATCAGCCCCGGCGATGAGGGTTTATTGTCCACCGTCATTGACTCCGCCAGCTTGGCCACCAGGTCGCGCTGCGCGCGGCTCAGCTTCTTGGGAATCTGAACCACCAGCTTCACCACTAGGTCGCCGTGTCCGCGCTCGTTCAGATAGGGAACACCGCGCCCGCGAATGCGCAGCTCCTTGCCGCTCTGCGTGCCCTCGGGAATGCGGATGCTCACCGGCCCGTCGATGCCCGGCATCTCGAACTCCGCGCCCAGCGCCGCCTGAGGAAAGCTGATGGGAATCACGCAGTGCAGGTCGTGCCCGTCGCGCTCGAAGAAGTCGTGCGGCCGGATCGACAGCACAACGTACAGATCGCCCTTGGGACCGTTCGCGCGGCCCGCATCGCCTTCGCCGGTGTAGCGAATCCGCGTTCCGTCTTCCACGCCCGGAGGAACCTTCACATGCAGCTTGATCTCAGTGGCCGCGCGGCCCTCGCCGCGGCAGGCCGTGCACGGGTCCGCGATCACTGTGCCGGTGCCGCTGCATGCGCCGCAGGTGCGCGCCACAGAGAAAAATCCCTGCTGATAGCGAATCTGCCCGCGGCCCTGGCACTGGCTGCACATGCTTGGGCCCCGGCCTGAGACGCTGCCGCGGCCATTGCAGGTGGAGCAGGTCTCGAGCCGGCGAATCCTGATCTCCGTCTCCGTGCCGAAGATCGCATTTTCAAAATCGATGGTCAGGTCGAAGCGCAGGTCGTCGCCGCGGTGCTGCCGCGAGCCGCGCTGCGAACCGCCGCCCATGTTGAACATCTCGCCGAACAGGTCGCCGAAGATGTCGCCGATGTCCACGCCGCCGGCAAACGGGCCGCCGTTGAACCCGCCGCCGCCGCTCAGTCCTGCATGACCGTAGCGGTCGTAGGCTGCGCGCTTGTCCGTGTCGCTCAACACCTGGTACGCCTCGCTGGCCTGCTTGAACTTCTCCTCGGCCGCGTGGTCGCCGGGATTGCGGTCAGGATGATACTTGAGCGCCTGCTTGCGATAGGCGCTCTTCAACTCCTGGTCCGTGGCCTCGCGCGCGACGCCCAGAACCTCGTAGTAATCTGCTTTGCTCACAGTTTTATTAGAACTCATTTGCTCCGCTGTTCAAACCTCTTTGCGTTGTGACTGTTCTTGAAGGGTACGTAGTTTCTAAGCTTGAAGGGTACGGGCTGGTAGGTCGGGGTTTTAACCCCGGCACAAGATTCGCCACAAGATATCAGGGCTTTAGCCCCTGAGGTTCCGCCTTCTTCAATCCGGTCAGCTACACCCTTTCGCGTTCACGGCAAATCTACTCGCTCGTCTGTTTGGAGTTGTGCGCCACGCGCACCAGGGCCGGCCGCAGCAGCCGCTCGCGCAGCTTATAGCCGCGCCGGATCTCCTCGGCCACATGCTGATCGGGCATGTCGTCCCGCTCCACCGAGCCCAGCGCCTCATGCACCCGCGGATCGAAGACCTCGCCCACCGCAGGCACCGCAACCACCTGCATCTGGCGCAGAATCTCCTCCATCTGCTTCACGATCAGCGTCACGCCCGAGCGCAGTTGCTCGGCCGATCCGGTGGACTTGAGCGCCAGCTCGAAGTTGTCCACCACCGGCAGAAACTGCTCCACAACATTCCCGGTCGCATAATCGCGAAACTCGATCCGCTCGCGCTCGGCGCGCTTGCGCGCGTTGTCAAACTCGGCCTGCAGCCGCGCCACGCGATCCAGCAACTGGTCGCGCTCGGCCTTCAACTGCTCCAGCTCCGACGGCCCCGCCGCAACCTCCGCAGCCGCGGCCGGCTCGCTCGAAGCTGCCGCCGCCTGGCCCTCAGCCGATTCCTCCGCTGCGCCCTGCTCGATCTCCAACGGTTCCATCACGTTTACTTCCGTCTCCTGCTTTGGCATACTTCCCGGTGTTCTCCTTCGAATAAACAAAGTCCAGCTCCATCTCACGTGCCGCGCGAAATCGCGCTCTGCCTGCAAACTCAAAAATTTGTGGCTATGGACCGCAGGCAGCGGGACCTCGGCGTCAACGCCGCCAGGCCCTAATCGGCAGGAACCTCGAGGATGCGCTCGGATAACCGCGCGATATAGCTCACCGCCTGGATCATCTCCTGATATTGGATGCGCGTGGGTGCAATTACGGCGACCGTTCCCAGGCTCGCCCCGCCCAGCCGCGCCGGCGCGCCAATCAGCACCAGGTCCTGCATTGCGGGCGAGGCTTCGTCCAGCCCCACCACCACGCGAACCTCCTGCTGGCGTCCGTCCACATACGCATTCAAGAGCTCGATCAGCCGCTGCTTTGCCTCAAGCGCCAGCAACATCTGCCGCAGCCGCTCGCGGTCCGCCTCCGCCGAAATCAGGTTGGCAATTCCCTCCACAAAAATGGCCGGGGCGGCCTCGCCGCCCGCCAGCGCGCCCTTGCGGCAAAGCTCCTCGACCGACGAAACCAGTTGGCTATACGCCTCGCGCTCAACCTCCACACGCCGCGTCACCTCGGCGCGAATCCGGTCGATCGGCCAGCCGCGGAAGTTCTCGTTCAGGTACCGCCCCGCCGTTTCCAGCTCGGTGTGCGTCATCTCCCGGTCGAGCGCCAGCACCCGGTCCTGCACCGCGCCCGCCTGGGTAACCAGCACCGCCAACACCCGGCCCGTCGAGAGCCGCGAAAAGTGAATGTGCTCCAGCACCTGCCCGGCCGTCGAGCTGGCCAGCGCCACGCCCAGCCCGCTTGAGATCAGCGCCAGCACATGCGAGGTCCGTTCCAGATATTCGTTGGAGCTGGAGACGCCGGAAAAGCTCTCCTCAATCTGCCCGCGGCGCGCCTCGCTCAGCGGCGCATTCATCCCGGAACCGCCCTGCGGCATGGCATTGCCCGCCGGCGCGGCTGCAGCCAGCCTGCCCGACAGCGTAATCTGCTCCACGTAGTAGCGGAAGGCCGCAGCCGTGGGAACCCGGCCGGCCGAGGTATGCGCCTGCTCCAGCAGCCCGGCGTCGCCCAGCGTCGCCATCACGTTGCGCAGCGTGGCGGAGCTCAACCCTTCGCGATTGGCAAAATTGTGCGCCAGCGCCTGCGACGCCACCGGCTCGCCGGTAGCAATATACAGGTCGATGATGGCCGTAAGCACCAGCCGCTCCCGCGGACCGAGTCGCACTTCAGGCATCGTTACCGCTCTCCATCGCGCCGCGCTCTGGGCAGGAAAAGAGTTGAGCCAAAAACCGGTGAAAGACCCACCGCACCGTTCAAACCCTTTTATTCCTGTCACTTAAATACACAATTCGCAGTCTACTACTCAATTTTAGAAACACCCTCGGCCACTGTCAAGGCGAGCCCGCCCAGGGTAGTGTCCTAATTTGAAATCCACATTCCCTTCTTTCTAGTTTGGAACCTGTCTTGCCGGGCGTAGACTTTTAGCATGACCCAAAAAGCAGTTCAAATACCACAAGCTCTTCCTATTAACCCCGTCTCGTTAGTTTGCCCATTCTGTAAGGCGAAATCCGGTACGGATTGTGCTACCAGTCCTGGCGGATTTTCGGTCCTGCATGTGGCCAGAATCAAGGATGCTGGGCGAAAGGATGCCTCTAGGAGGCGCGAAGCCGTGAATCAATGGGCTTATGCCCCAATTGCCGCCGCTAGTGCAGCAGCCAATCTCGAAGCGTATCGCCTTTTGTAGCGCCGGTCTCCAGACCGGGGTCCCCAGACCCGCCTCTACCTGCCCGCCTCGACAGCCGCCGAGCCAACCCTCTACCTCGCCCCTGCCGGCTGGTCATAATACCCCGTATTCGTCCGCGCCGTTAGTCCCGGCCGGTCGATCTGCACTTTCAGCTCGTGATACTGGTTGGGCCCATCTGCGGGCTGCGGTTCAAAGGTCAGGGTATAAAAAACATCCGGGTCCCGCAGGCATGCGCTGATCGAGCTCGCCAGATCGTTCGTGGGCGGCACCACCACACCACCGCTCTGCACGGCAATCACCTTCAGCGCCAGGTTGGCCGGAGCGGCCCGGTTGGCCTTCTTCACACCCTTCAAAAACGATTCGTAGCCAAAGGTTCCGATCCCCGGCATTCCCTGCGAGACGCTGTAGAGATCGATCCGTCCCTCGCGCAGCAACGTCGACAGCTCGACAATATCCCCAAACAGGGCCTGCTGCGTCTTCGCCGGGTAGTCGATTCCCGGTGAGTCCAGCATCGGCCATCCGGGGCCGGCCCAGATGAGCAGCTTCCTGCCCGGCGTGGTTGCCTCCTGCTGGGCAATCTTGGCCAGCATCTGCACCGAGAACTGAAATCGTTCAATGGCTCCATACGCTCCCGCCGAGCGGGTCACTGTGCGCAGCCGGCTCTCTGCAGCGTCAAGCTGAGCAGCCAGCGCATTGCCGTCCTGCGTGGGCTCGGGCTGCCCCTGGACGCCATCATTCATCAGCCAATAGATCGACGTTGGCTCCGCCAGATGCCCGCCGTTCTGGCGCAATAAATTCTCCACCTGCTGCCGTGCATAGGAGACCTCTGTAAAGTCTGTATTCACGGTGTCGAAGAGCACAATCGCTTCCACCGGCGTGTCCGGCTGCTGTGCCGATCCGTCATAGGCGTGAAAAGACAGAATCTTCCCCGGCTGGTTGTTATCGAGCAAAGTAAAGTCTGCCGCAGTGAGTCCCGAAACGGGCTTTCCCGATTTATCGGTGACCACCACGTCAAGCTGGATGGCGTCATTTCCCGGCGCAGCCGCTGCATCCGCCGCGGGCCGGGCGTTCAACCCCGCATCTTTTCCGGCATCCGGCGCCGGAACCGCCTGCGTGGCAGCCCGCTGTACAGAGGCAAAAACAAAAAGGCAGGAGAGGAGCGCCACTGAAGTCCAGAGCGACCGCCGCATCGATTCAGCCCTCCGAGGCCGTTCTAAAGTTCTATTGGAGAATCATCATACTCCGTACAACCTGCATGGCGGCTGCGCTTCTAACCCGCCCTTTCCTTTTGCAGCCTCTAGTTACTTTTTGGACCATCCATCCGCTCCCAATTCAATCGTCCCTCCGCACGGATTCGCATCTAATGGTATTGTTAAGCCGTCTGCTGCCCGTAATGAAGACCGGAGCAGCTCAAGAAAAGAGAACGACACTCGGTCCTTACTGCTCCGGAATCCACCTTCCCCCGCTTTGCGTCACACAAGTTCCGAGGAGGGCCACATGAAATCCACCTTCAGCACCCGATTCATCGTTCACCTTGCGCTTGCCTTGGCCTTGATCGCGATCGTGCCGTTCTGCCAGGCCAAAACCGCTGCCGGCGCCGCCCCCGGCCTCGACAAGCACGCGCGGAAGATTCACAAGCGGATCGCCAAATACCCCTCGGGAACCTACGTCAATGTCGTGCTTCGCGACGGCTCTCAGAGCGCCGGCTTGCTGGGCCCCGTCAGCCCCGCTTCCTTCACCATCACCAACGCCGACACCAATGCCCCTGAGACGCACGACTACGCCGATGTGGCCACACTCCAAAAAGGCCGCGAGTACATCGGCGCCGGCTCCGAGTCCGAGCACCATGTTCACTGGATCAGGTGGAGCATCGTCGGCGTCGCTGCGGCAGGCGCCGCGGTAACCGCATTCGAAGTCCGCTGAGCGCGCTCATTCCGTCCGACCAGTTGCGCCGTCGCCTGCACACAATGGAGTATCGCATTCGGGATGCTTTAAAAGGCCCTGCTTTAGCCGTGCCAAAAAAGCTCCGCAAAACAATGTGGGTGTAACCGGCTGCAGAAAAACTCACCGGGAGTGGCACGAAGTGTCAGGGCACGACTTCAGTCGTGCCGTAGACGTTGCAAAATGGTGCGGGCTTCAGCCCCTGCGGCTAGCCTCATGCAAAGCGGCCGCCCCCAGCCGCGTCCAGCCTGATAAATTTTAGATAGCCGTCTATCGCAGCCGCGGGTCAAACCAACTCACACCGTGCCCCATTTTTTCACGGCCTCATCGTGAAAAGCGTAAAAGAGAAACCCGCGCGCCGCCAGGAAAGAGTTCATGTTCCATACAACCGAAGACATTCGCATCAAATGGACCAAGGTCGTCCTTCCACCTGTATTCCTTGAAGAAGACCTCCCCGTCACGGAAGCCGCCTCGACCACCATCTTCGACGCCCGCAACCAGATCGGCAACATTCTCGCCGGCCGCGACGACCGCCTGCTGGTCCTCGCCGGCCCCTGCTCCATCCACGATCCCAAGGCCGCGCGCGAGTACGCCGGCCTGCTCAAGGGCGCAATCGACGAGTTCTCCGCCGACCTGCGCATCGCCATGCGCGTCTACTTCGAGAAGCCGCGCACCACCATCGGCTGGAAGGGGCTCATCAACGATCCCTATCTCGACCAGTCCTACAAGATCAACGACGGCCTGCGCCTGGCGCGCAGCCTGCTCATTGACCTGGCCGAGATGGGCGTCGCCACCGGCACTGAATTTCTCGATATGATCTCGCCGCAATACATCGCCGGCCTGGTCAGTTGGGGCGCCATCGGCGCGCGCACCACCGAGAGCCAGGTCCATCGCCAGCTCGTCTCCGGCGTCTCCTGCCCGGTGGGCTTCAAGAACGCCACCTCGGGCGACGTGCAGGTAGCCATTGACGCCATCCTCTCCGCGGCCTATTCGCACACCTTCCTGGGCCACACCAAGCACGGCCAGTCGGCCATCTTCGTCACCACGGGCAATCCGGACTGCCACATCATCCTGCGCGGCGGCCGCAAGACCGTGAACTACACCGCCGAGTGCGTAGCCGACACCGCCGCCAAAATGGAGCAGGCCGGCGTTGCCCCGCGCATCATGATCGACTTCAGCCACGCCAACAGCAGCAAGGACTACCGCCGCCAGGCAGAAGTCTGCCACAACGTTGCCGCGCAGATCGCCGGCGGCGACAAACGCATTATGGGCGTCATGATCGAAAGCAACCTGGTAGCCGGCGCTCAGAAGCTCGACGCCGGCAAGCCGCTCGTCTACGGCCAGAGCATCAC
>JBAUCP010000175.1:0-3874 GCA_049677625.1 Occallatibacter sp.
CGATCCTCCCAGCGGCTGCCGGGGACAAAAAACGCGCCTGCCACCACCGGATAGAGCGAAAGAATGCTCAGAAAGAACGAGAGCGCCTTGGCGATGTCCAGAATCATGCGCCGTCACTCCGCGGTTCGAGGGCCGTACGAGCGTCCAAGCCTGTCGAGAGACTGGTAGGTCAGGGCTTTAGCCCTGACAATAGTTGCTCCCAAACAATCCATTTTGTCTAGCGGCGCGCAAAGCGCGCCGCCGGACAAAAACGTCGAATTATTCCACTTGCAATGCCAGGGCTGAAGCCCTGGCCTACCGCAAAATGCAGAAATCGGACAGCCCCCAGAAAACGACCCGTCACCTCTGCCTGTCAATCGCACAACAGAATTGTAGCTCTATTTCAGATCCCGCCAGTTGGGGCCGAAGGCCAGGTCGGCCACCAGGGGAACGTCGAGCTGAGCCACGCCCTCCATCTCGGTGCGCACCAGCACACCCACCTCATCGGTTTCGTCGAAAGGAACCTCGAAGAGCAGTTCGTCATGCACCTGCAGGACCATGCGCGTCTTCAGGCCTCGTTCCGCGAGCTTGCGGTCGAGCGCAATCATGGCCAGCTTGATCAGGTCCGCGCCCGTGCCCTGCAGCGGCGTATTGATGGCGGTGCGCTCGGCAAAGCCGCGCTGGTTCGGGTTGCGGCTCTCGATGTCAGGAATCGGCCGGAGCCGGCCAAACATGGTGCGCACAAAACCATCTTTGCGCGTCTGCGCGAGCGTCTTCTCAATGAACGCCTTCACGCCCTGGTAGCGCGCGAAATAGCGGTCAATGTAAGCGCGCGCCTCAGCCTGCGGAATGCCGAGCTGCGCGGCCAGCCCAAAGGCCGAGATGCCATAGACAATGCCGAAGTTCACCGCCTTGGCGCGGTTGCGCGTCGTTTTGTCCATGGTCTCGATGGGAACGCCGAAGACCTCGCTTGCAGTGAGGGTGTGAATGTCGATGTCTTCCGCGTATGCGCGCTTGAGCAGCGGATCGCCGCTGAAGTGGGCCAGCAGCCGCAGCTCGATCTGCGAGTAATCGGCGGAGAGCAGTTGCGTGCCTGGCCGCGCCGTAAATGCCGCGCGAATCTCGCGGCCCAGCTCAGTGCGCACCGGGATGTTCTGAAGATTCGGATTCACGGACGAGAGCCGGCCCGTCGCCGTGGCCGCGGCTTGAAATGTCGTGTGCACGCGCGAGTTGGAGTCGGCCAGCAGCGGCAGCGCGTCAATGTAATTCGATTTGAGCTTGGAAAGATGCCGGTATTCGAGCACCAGCTTCGGCACTTCGTGCTGCTCGGCGAGCTGCTCCAGCACATCCTGCGCAGTGGAGACAGCCTTGCCCTTGCCGCGCACCGCGGGCGGCTGCAGGCCGAGATGCGTGAAGAGCACAGTGGCAAGCTGCTTGGGCGAGTTGATGTTGAACCGCTGCCCGGCCAACTCGAAGATGCGGCTGCCCACGCGCTCAAGCTCCGAGCTGAAGCGCGTCGAAAGGCCGGCCAGCGCGGCGCCGTCGATGCGCACGCCGGCCTGCTCCATGCGGAAGAGAACCGGCGCGAGCGGCAAGTCAATTTCGCGATAGGCGCGCTCCACCTGCGCCTTTTCCGCTTCTGCTTTGAGAACGGGCTCAAGCGCGCACACCGCCGCTGCACCGGCCGCGAGCGTCGTTGGCGGAGCCTGGCTATGCCGCGCCGCCACATCGGCCAGCGCCTGCGTGGCATGCGTGGGGTTGAGCGCGTAAGAGAGCAGCATGGTGTCTTCCACGCTGCCGCGCAGCGCAATATCCTGCGCTGCGAGCGTGTGCAGCGCCAGCTTCAGGTCGTGCGTGCGCTTGGGTATCGACGCATCTTCAAGCAGTGCGCGCAGCTCCGGCGTGAGCGCAAGGCGCAGCGCGATCGCCGGCTCCGCGCACACGCCCGCACTGAAGACGGCCTGCTTTTCGGCAGCTTCCACAACGTCGAGCAGCGACATGGTCGTTGGCACTTCCGGCTCAGCGTCCTCGTCCGCTCCGATCGCAGCTGTTGATGCGGCATCGAGGACGAAGGCAAAACCATTCGCGCTCGCAGCCGCATAAAATGCGGCCATCTGCTCCTCGCCGGGCTCTTCGATCAGCTCCGTTGCCGCAGCCGCTGTAGCAGAGGGAGCCAGATCGCGCAGCATGGAGGTGAACTCAAGCTCGGTAAACAACTCGCGGCAGGCCTCGATGTCCGGCAGTTGCGTTTCGAACGCCGCCAGATCGAGTTCCAGCGGGACGTGGCTGTCAATGGTGACCAGCTCCTTTGAAAGCAGAACGGCATCGCGGTTCTGTTCGAGCGATTCTCGATAGGTCTTGCGCTTGACCTCCGCGGCGCGTTCAAGCACCGCTTCCACGCTGCCGAATTCGAGAATCAGATCCACGCTGCCCTTGTCCCCGATGCCGGGCGCGCCGGGCACGTTGTCAACCGAGTCGCCGCGCAGCGCCATCACATCGACCACTTTTTCCGGAGGAACGCCGAGCACCTCCGTCACCTTTGCCGGGTCGAGGATGAGATTGTCCTTTTGCGGGTTGAGAATCTTCACGTGCGAGGTGACCAACTGCATCATGTCCTTGTCGCCGGAGACGATGAAGACCTCATGCCCGCGCTCAGCGGCCTCGCGCGCCAGCGTGCCGATCACGTCGTCGGCCTCAAAACCCACGGCTTCGAGAATGGGAATCCGTAGCGCGTCAAGCGAGCGGCGAATGTAGGGAATCTGGCGGCGCAGATCCTCGGGCATCGATTCGCGGTTGGCTTTGTAGCCCTCGTAGCTCACGTCTTCAAAACTCTGCGTCTTGCCGTTCCACTTGCGCAGCGTGCCCAGTGTGCGTGCGCGCTCGTCGCGGAAGACTTCGCCGCTGGGATCGAAGACGGCCGCAAAGTATTTGGGATCGAAGTCCTGGCGCAGCTTTTTGATCATGTTCACAAACACGTAAGTGGCCGCGGTGGGCAGGCCGGAGCGCGTAGACATGGGGCGGCTGCGCTGCATCGCGTGGTACGCGCGGAAGATGAACGACATGGTGTCGAGCAGGAAGACGGGCGGCTTGGATGGGTCGGGCACGCTACAGAGTGTATCAGCCGGGTGAGGTTCCACAGATGCAAGAGCCGGATGCGCCGCTTACTTGCCGGTCTTCTCAAAAAGGTTGAATGTATTCTCGCCCGTTCCTTCGCTCATCGTTACCCGCCAGTCCGGCGAGTGTTCCAGCAGGTAGGCAAGCGGCGTGCCCTCGTGAATGAGAACATGGTCGATGCGGTAGGAATCCAGGAGCTTGAGCGAATCGTGCAGGCCCTCGATTGCCAGAAAGTCCTGGAACACGCCGTGGTGCTCGAAGATGTCGTTGCGCGAATCCATAAACACCGGCCGGGAGTTGAAGTCCATCATGCCGCCCGTTGAATAATCGTTAAACGTTCGCCAGGACGGCTGGATGGAAGCAATGGCCCGCAGCGGAAAGGCCGTGTCCACCTTTTTTTGCAGCGCGGCTTCAGACGGAAAAATATAGATGAGTGCAACCGCTACTCCAGCTACAAAGAGCGCGTTGAGCGCGGGAACCGTCTTTTCATTGGGCTCGCCGAGGAAGCTTCGCGCCATGTCGCCGGCGAGCCACGGAGCCGTAATGATGCAAGCCAGAAAGACGAATCGCACATGAGAGAAGGCGACGTACCAGGCGAAGAACGTAAAAGCGAATTCGTAGATCTTCCACTTTCGCCCGCGCACGCAGTTGGCAACGATCATCAAACCGATGAACAGCACGGCCATCTTGCCGGTAATGCTTCCCAGGTTCAAGGGCTGCCACTCGTCCATGACGGCGATCATCAGCTTCTGGTTCAGCAGCATGTCAAGCGGATTCCAGA
>JBAUCP010000176.1:0-3932 GCA_049677625.1 Occallatibacter sp.
GTGTAACCCGCGGAAAGACGCTTCCGCGCGGTGACCTGCAATGAGTTGTAGTTGGAGTAACCAATATTGGCGATTCTGGTAATGCCGGCGTAATACTGATTCAAGAAGGGGCGGTTCGCCTGTGCAAATTTCGAGGCGAGTGCAGCGTTGGTTTCGGTCGCAGGGTTGAATACACCGGCATTGGCCTGGTCCCCATCCCACAACCGGTCTCCCAGGCTGCCCACGTAGCCTGCCTGCACCATGAAGTCTTTCGGGAACTCATGCTGCACGTTGAAATTGAATTGCTGGATATACGCATTCTTGATATTCGGGTCCGGCGAGTAAAACTGCGCCGGAAACGGCCAGAGCGGATTCTTTCCGGGATTCAGGTAGGGGTAGGGGAATGGATCCGTGATCCCTGTCCCCGCGTAGGGATTGGTGAAGGTATTGGGGGTAAAAATTATTTGCGTCTCGTAGGGCGGCGCCTCAATTTCGTTGGCCAGGGTGATGGCTCCGGGCGCGTTATAGAAGATTCCATATCCGCCGCGAATCGCTGTCTTTCCATCGCCGAACACATCGTAGGAAAATCCAAGCCGGGGCGCAAAGTCGCCCTTGTCCATGAACATGATTCCAGGCGGGACTCCCGGATCTCCCGGGAACTCGAGGCCCGGAGGGGCAGTCGGGAATCGCGTGGACTGAAAACTGGCATTGAAATTAACGGCAGGAGAGTCGTGCTCAAATTCCCTCCAGGGAGAGAAGACATCCCACCGTAGGCCCAGATTCAGCGTCAGCCGAGACGATACCTTAAACGTATCCTGACCATAGAATCCCAGTTGCACTGTATGCTCGTTCCCGTAATAGGGGGTGTACTGTCCGAAGGTATAAGGCTTACCAATGAGATAATCCGCCCAAGCCTGATTCGCTCCCTTGACTCCGGTCTCCGTGCCGTTAAAGCTTGGATTTCCGGCGCCGTTCGTGTCGACCCAATCGATAATCTCGGCTTCACGAAGGGCCGTGGCGCCGAACTCGAATAGGTGCCTTCCCTTGACCCACGACAGCTTTGCGTCGGCTTGTTTCAATGCCGTATTCTCATACCACGGATTCCCTGAACCAATGCTGGGGGCGCCAGATACTGACACCAGCGGAGACACGTTGGCTCCGCCGGTATTATATTGGGCGCCCATTTGCGTTCCCGTCACGATTATTCCCGTGGGGGTGCCGATGGTCGTGATATTCGTGTCCGAGAATCCGAAGTCGCCGATCAGATTTGGCGTGAATGTGTGCGTGTCCCTGACGGTAGTGCCCCAATTGGCTTCCGCGAAGTTATCGCCAAACTTCGAGGAAAGGATGGCGGCATATGGAGCACCGGTTACTTGCGTGTCAACCATATGGAAGAAGCGGACATAGGTCTGATCGCGTTTTGTTGTGCGGTAATCGCCTCTGATCGTGTATTGGTTGCCGCTGAGAGGATCTGCCACTTGGGCCGTATTCAGATATGCCCCGGAGGGTTGCAGAGTTGGAACGGGTATGTAGGTGTTCATGAAAGCCACCGACATCGTATCCCATTCGCCCTGCGGTATTTGATATGTTCCGGTTGTGCCGCTTGAGCACGTGCCTGAGCCTGGGCCCGTTGCGGTGTACGGGTATGCCGAGTTGGTGAACGGGTCCCAGAGTGGAGCACAAGAGGTTCCCGTGAATGTTCCAGCGCGCTGGGCCGGCGAATTGGTGGCGAGACTCTCAAGAGCCACCTGGTGAATTCGCAATCCCTCGTAGGTGGCGAAGAAAAAGGCTTTGTCCCTCAGGATGGGCCCCCCACCCGCAACGCCGAATTGATTTTGTTTCAATATCGGGTTTGGCGCCGGAGCCGGAGCGAACCAGTTTCTTGCGTTGAGGTCGTCATTGCGAAGAAACTCCCACGCCGACCCATGGAAGCTGTTGGTTCCCGCTTTGCTGACGGCTACGAAAGCCCCTCCCGACGCGTGTCCGAACTCCGGACTGTAGCTATTCGTCAGGAGCGAGAACTCGCCAATCGAGTCAGGATTGGGAAGGTTTGCCGGACGATTATAGAGCCCGGTTACAAAGATAGCGCCGTCAAGCGAGACTTCACTGCCGTTAACGCGGCTTCCATTCACGTTGAGCGTCGGGCCGCTGCGCTGATTGATCACCACTGCGGGCAGACTGCTGGTGCCTGCACCTGACGACGAGGCGTTCCCAACTCCCGGCACGAGGGTGACGAGTTGCAGCGTATCGCGCGTATTGAGGGGCAGCTCTTCAACCTGGATGTCAGCAACCTCTGTCCGGATGCTTGCCGAGCTGGTGTCGACTTGCACCGAATTCGCCGAGACCTGAACGGTTTCGCTCGCGCTGCCGATTTGCAGAATTACATCCACGCGGGCATTTTGTCCGTCCTCCAGAACGATCCCCACTTGAGTGTAAGTTTTGAACCCCCTCGCTACAGCTTTCAGCTTGTACGTGCCGACCGGCAGGGAGGGAATTACATATTCGCCGGTCGCTGAGCTGGTGACGATGCGGTCCAAACCGGTTCCAGTGTTTTGGACATCGATTGTCGCGTTGAGAATTACGGCCCCGGCTGGGTCAACAACCTGACCGGACATCTGGGCATTCGTCGCTTGTGCATGTGCTGAACTGACCCATTGACCTGCAGTCAACGTAAGCAAAAACAGCGATCCTACCAGCCGGAACTGTAGATACAGCCGACCCTTCGTCTTTTCCATGGTGCAGCCTCCAATTCCAGATCCCTCGAGCATTCTGAGCTTCGCATCTGGCGAACATTCGAGAATTCTTGAAACGTTTCAAATTGATGGCCGCAAGACTACCCATTACCGGACATCGTTGTCAAGCTTTTTTTCTGCAGCCGGTCAGAATTGGCCTGTTTGCCGCTGAATGTGGGCCGTTGTTTGCCTTGTAGTTCACTTCCATATACATGGGAAATGATTGAAATCTTTCAAATTAGAGCATAGGCTGGGTTTATGGGCCTCTTGCGACCGAACCCCTGGAGCCTGACGGAGATGATTCCATGGCGAACATGAAAGACATCGCCAGGATTGCTGGTGTCTCGCTTGGCACGGTATCTCATGTACTGAATGAGACCGCCGGTGTTCGTGAACCGGTGCGTCAGCGCGTATTGCAAGCGGTGCAGGCAGCCGGCTACCAGCCGAGCCAACTCGCCCGCGCGCTGCGACGCGACAAAACCAACATGATCGGGATGATCATTCCGGATATCACCAACCCGTTCTTCCCTGCGGTCGTTCGAGGTGCGGAGGATGTTGCCTTTTCAAACGGATATCGCCTGATTCTCTGCAATACAGATAACGACCATTCCAAAGAGCTAGTGCATCTCAACGAGCTGCGTACTTACCTTCCCTCCGGTCTTATTGTGATCCCATCCAACTTCAGCGACCTAACGGCACAGGCGGAGTCCTATCGCCGCGCGGGCACCGGAGTAGTCTGCATCGATCGCCTTCCAAAAAACTGGAGCGGAGATAGCGTCACTGCAGACAATGAGGCCGGTGCCTACAATGCAACTCGTTTTCTCCTTCAAATGAAGCACACAAGACTTGCCGCGATCACTGGCCCCTTGCATCTGACCAACGCGAAGGAGCGCCTTGATGGCTTCAAACGCGCGGTGCGCGAATCCAAGCTGCGCCTCGCCCCTGAGTATATTCAGGAGACGACCTTCGACAAGCAGGGAGGGCACTCGAAGGCGCTTGTCCTGCTCCGTCTTGTTCCTCGTCCGACAGCCATATTCGCAGGGAATGACATGATCGCTCTTGGAGCCTTGCTTGCCATTCGGGAAGCAGGACTCCGCTGCCCTGAAGACGTGTCGCTCATGGGCTTTGACGATCTCGACCTCGCGGAGACAACCAACCCCTCGCTCTCTTCGGTTTCGCAGTCCGGATATCAGTTGGGGACAACTGCGGCCAGGATTCTTC
>JBAUCP010000177.1:0-1843 GCA_049677625.1 Occallatibacter sp.
GTGGAACATCCCCCGCCGCCGACTGCATGCGGCGCACGCGCGACTCCGCCGGAGGTTCGTCCTCCCAGAGCATGGGGCGGTTTGTGTAGTTGCCTTGATTCGTCACGCCGGTGCGATAGTCGCTGGATTCGCCAGCTTTCACTATAGCCCGAGGCAGAACGCCGATTTTCCGCAACGCATTCAAGGGGAACCCGCACCGTTACGGGCAGCGAGACAGGTAGACGAACGCTTGATGACGCTTTACGTATAACGTAATACATTATATAATGATCGAAGATGATTCAGAGCTTCCATGATGCCGACACCAGGGAACTCTTTGAAACAGGCTCGAACAGGCGCTGGGCAAGGATTCAGACTGTCGCGCGCCGCAAGCTGGATCAGATTGAGGCGTCGATCCATCTGAGCGATCTGCGTGTCCCTCCCGGAAATCGTTTGGAGGTCCTGAAGGGGGATCGAAGCGGTCAGCATAGCATCAGGATCAACGATCAATATCGCATCTGCTTCATTTGGAAGAGCGATGGAGCGTACGAAGTCGAGATCACGGATTACCACTAACAGGAAGACGCGGAAAGGAACAGCAAGCATGACAATGAATCGACCAGCCTCGGGGTGGAATCTTCAACGGGTTACGACTCATCCGGGCGAGATGTTGCGCGAAGAGTTTCTGGTTCCGCTCAGCATCTCGCAAAATGCTTTGGCTCTGAAGATTCGCGTCCCGGCTACGCGCATTGGCGAAATTGTGAAAGGCAGGCGCGCGATCACTCCGGATACCGCGCTGCGGCTGGCGCGGTTTTTCGGCAACAGCGCGGAATTCTGGCTGAATCTACAGCAGATGCACGATCTCTCCAAGGCGCGTCTTGAGTTGAAGAAGACTATCGAGCGCGATGTGGAGGCTTATGCGGGAGCTTGAAATCTGCTCGGCAGCTCAAGCGCCTTCCAGAGCCGCCAGTATCTGCTGCGCAAGCTGGCTTACGCTGCCCGCGCCCAGCGTCAGGATCAGATCGCCTTCGCGAGCCGCTGCCGCTGCCGCCTGAACCGCAGCGGCAAACTCAGGCGCAAACTGCACATTCGTCCCCTGAATCCGCCCGGCCAGCAACTCCGCCGTCACGCCGGGAATCGGCTCCTCGCTGGCCGCGTAGATGGGCAGCACGATGACCGTATCGGCGTTAGTAAACGCGCCCGAAAACTCCTCCAGAAGATCAGCAGTACGGGTGTACCGGTGCGGCTGGAAGATGACGTGAATGTGCCTGTGCCCGCACTCGCGCGCGGCGGCGAGCGTAGCGCGAATCTCCGTGGGATGGTGGCCGTAGTCGTCCACCACGGTGACGCCGCGCGCCTGGCCGCGCTGCTGAAAGCGGCGATCGACCCCGCGATAATGCCTGAGCCCCGCGGCAATCTTCTCCGCGGAAATCTCAAGCTGATGTGCAATCGCCACCGCGGCCGTCGCATTCAGAACATTGTGCCGGCCGGGCACCTGCAGCTCAAACGGCCCCAGCGGACCCGCAGCCGTGTGCACCCGGAAGGACGAGAAGCAGCCCGCCTGCCCCGCAGTCAGAATCTCAAGCCGGTAGCAGGCTTCCGCGTGCAATCCGTAAGTAAACACGCGCCGCCTCACGCGCGGCAGAATCGCCTTGAGCAGCGGATTGTCGATGCACGCGATCACAGCGCCATAAAACGGCACGCGATCCATGAAGTCGAGAAAGGCGTGCTCCACATCGGCCATGTCTTTGTAGCAGTCCATGTGCTCGCGGTCGAGATTGGTCACCACCGCCAGAATCGGCGAGAGCTTGAGGAACGAGCGGTCGCTTTCATCGGCTTCCGCGACGAGATACTGCGTGGTTCC
>JBAUCP010000178.1:0-5903 GCA_049677625.1 Occallatibacter sp.
CCACTTAAGTGACAGGCATCTGGACAAAGATGCGCTTGCAATGCGTGGCCGCGCATGTTAACTCTTAAGCCAACACTATGCTGATAGCTTCCGCGCAGTGAACTGGCTGGCTGGCATCGGACAGGACAATCGACGGGATGAAGATCGGGACCACGATTCGCGCATACCGGCTCCAAAAGGGCCTCTCGCAGGGAGACATCGAGAAGAAGACAGGGCTGCTGCGCTGTTATCTGTCGCGCGTGGAAAACGGCCACACGGTGCCCTCGCTGGATACGCTTTCCAAGATTGCGCTGGCGCTGGACCTGCCGATCGCGCAGTTCTTTGCCGACGACACGCTGGGCCGCCAGTTGAACACACAAAAGCTTTCAGACGAAGAGTTGAAGTTCCTTACCCAGATCCGGCGCTACTCCACCAGCCTGAACGAGAGCGACCGCAAGCTGCTGCTGGCAATGGTGAAGAAGTTCGCTGCGACGGCCGTGCGGTAACTGCGGACGCGACTCACCCGGCGCAGTGCGAAGGGTGAGTCATCAGTTCTGTGCGGACAGCCTGACCAGGAAAAAACTGAACAACACCAGCAAACCGGCCAGCCCTGCCACGGCTGCGCGCAGGCGCAGGTTGAAGGTCGAGCGCGAGGAGCCGATGCGCGGCACCATGGGCGCGGCGAAGAGCAATCCGGTGGCGAAGCCGCCCAGATGCGCGGAGTTGTCAACGTAGACGCCGGTGAAGCCGCTGCCGAAGTTCACAGAGTAGCCGATGACGAGATTGATTACGGCAAAATAAATCACCGACTTGCGTAATCTCTTCAGTTCCTGCGGCGGCACCGGCAGGCGCTTCGACTTCAGAAGCACGATCAGCGCTCCGGCAATTCCGAAGACCGCGCCCGAAGCCCCGGCTCCGGCCTGAAAGTAGATGGCCCCGGAGGGATCGTGCATGGGGTGCGTCCAACTGAAAAAAGTGGAGAGCAGATTGCCGGCGGCGCCGGTGAGCAAGTAGACCGCAAGCAAGCCGCCGGAGCCCATCAACGGCTCGGCCAGCAATCCCAGGTTCCACAGGCACCACATGTTGGTGGCCAGGTGGATGATGCCCACGTGCACAAACATGGCGGTAACGATGCGCCACCATTCGCCGTAGATGAGCACATTGCCGGCGTTGTCCGCGCCCCAGCTCATGAGCTGACCGACGTTCGGCATCCACAGGCTGACGCCGCGCGCCGCCATGAGAAGAAAGACGGCGCAGTTGATCCCCACCAGCAGATACGTGGCCGGCGCCACGGCCCACAGCGGCCGACGCCGCGCCGGTTGCGGCGCTGCATAGGCAGCCTCAGGCGGCAGGTAACTGCCATCCGGGGGCAGAATCTCCGGCTCGGCCTGAGGGTCGAAGCGCGGGGATTCCTGGCCGTGGGGTGAAACGGGGGGATAGCTTCCCATATCTTCAACTGTAATGCATTTTGAGCCGCGCGGCCGGTTGAAGCCGGTGGAGAACGGTGGGCTGCGATTGCTGTGCGAGGTTGTAATCTGGTGTTTGGAGGCGGGTAATCAGACTCGCCTGCGAAGGAATAAGGGCTGCAAAAGAAAAGGGGAGCGGACGGGTGGAGCAACAGGCAGATCGGGGAAGCGGCGAGAAGAAGATCCGGCGCGCATTGCTGAGCGTGACCGACAAGACCGGACTGGCGGAGTTCGCCCAGGCGCTGGCCGGCCAAGGCGTGGAGCTGATCTCCACCGGAGGAACGGCGCGTGCGCTGCGCGAGGCCGGACTGAGCGTGCAAGACATCAGCGAACTGACTGGCTTTCCCGAGATGCTCGACGGCCGCGTGAAGACTTTGCATCCGCGTGTGCACGGCGGGCTGCTCTACATTCGCGGCAACGCGGAGCACGAAGCGGCTGTGGCCGCGCATGGCATTGCGCCCATCGACATGGTGGTGGTGAATCTGTACGCGTTTGAGAAGACGGCCGCACAGCCCGGCGTCGCCTTCGGACACCTGATCGAGAACATCGATATCGGCGGGCCGTCGATGGTGCGGTCCGCGGCGAAGAACTTTGAAGACGTAGCGATTGTGACGCGGGTTTCCGATTATCCCGATCTGATTGCGGAGTTGAAGGCCGCGGGCGGCGCGCTGGGCCGCGCGACCCGATGGCGGCTGGCCAGGCAGGCCTTTGCGCTTACCGCGGCGTATGACGCGGCCATTGCCGGCACACTCGACCGCATTGCGGAAGCGCCGGCGCCCGATGCGCCCGCGGCTCCCGATCAGGCGGCGTTGCCCTCGACCGTGCGCATCAACTTTCCCCTGGCGCAGCCGCTGCGCTACGGCGAAAATCCGCATCAGCGCGCGGCGCTTTACTCAGACGGATCGGGACTGGGCATTGCGGGCGCAAGACAGTTGCAGGGCAAGGAGCTGAGCTTCAACAACCTGGTGGATCTGGACGCCTGCTGGGAGTTGGCGCAGGAGTTCGAAGAGCCGGCGGTCATTATCGTAAAGCACACCAACCCCTGCGGAGCGGCGACTGGGACGACGGTGCTCGAGGCGTACAGGAAAGCGCTCGAATGCGATCCGGTGTCGGCATTCGGCGGGGTGATCGGCATCAACCGCGAGGTGGACGGAGCGGCGGCCGAGGAGATTGCCAAGCTGTTCGTGGAGGCTATTGCAGCCCCGGCGTTCACTCAGGAGGCGCGCGAGCGGTTCGCAGCCAAGAAGAATCTGCGCCTGGTTGAGGTGCATGCCGCGCCGGCAAAGCCGGTGGTGAAGCAGGTCTCAGGCGGGCTGCTCCTCCAGGATGCGGACACAGGACGCGTGACCGAATCGGAGCTGAAGGTGGTTACGTGGCGTCCGCCTACGGCCGGGGAGCTGCGCAGCCTGCTCTTCGCCTGGCGCGTATGCAAGCACGTCAAATCGAACGCCATCGTGTACGCACGGGACGGGCAGACGCTGGGGATGGGCGCGGGCCAGATGAGCCGCGTGGATGCTGCCCGCTTTGGCGCCATGAAGGCAGTGCTGCCGCTCGCCGGCTGCGTGGCCGCGTCGGACGCGTTCTTCCCGTTTCCGGATGGCCTGGAGACCGTGGCCGGGGCCGGCGCTACGGCCGTGATTCAGCCGGGCGGATCGGTGAAGGACCAGGATGTGATTGCTGCCGCCGACCGGCTGGGGATTGCCATGGTGTTTACGGGGATTCGGCATTTCCGGCATTGAGAACCCGGCTTGCGCCGGGCCCTTCCGAGCCGTGATGCCCATTTCGTGACGCGCCAGTCATGACCGGTTTCAGGAAAATCCGGCAATCGGCAGCGCGTTTGCGACCAATCACGCGTAAAATCGTCTTTACAAGCAGGCAGAGCTGCTCAGTCCGGCTGCCTGCGACCCCTTTTGGCTTTTGCGGCTGCAATTGTGCGGTCTGCTCGGTCAAAAGGGCGTGGAATTCCCTGCATGATGACAAAGAAAACCGATTCGCCGACTCGCTGGCTCAAGTTTGCCGCCGCAGCCCTGGTTCTTTTACCCATAACGCCCCTTTGCGCCCAGACATCGCCCGCCCAGGCCTCGCCGGCGGGTGCGGCTGCGGCCAGCAATCAGACGGCGCCGGCGAGCACTGCGCCGGCCGTCAAGGCCGTCGCAGCCGCCAGCGCTACGCAGACGCCCAACCGCGCCCAGGCTTACTATCACCTGGCGCTGGCAGCCACCTATGAGGACGACGCTATCTCCGAGGGCCGGCCGGAGGACGTAACCCACGCCATCGAAGAGTACAAGCTGGCGCTGGACGCCGATCCGGGCTCGGCTGAGCTGGCCAATGCACTGGCCGACCTCTACTTCCGCACCGGGAGCGTGCGCCAGGCGGAGGTGACGGCACGTACGCTGCTCAAGAGCTCACCCGACGACATCGACGCGCACAAGCTGCTGGGGCGCATTTACCTGCGGCAACTGGGCGAGAATGAGAACGGCGTTTCGTCTGCTTCGCCGGCCGGTAATGCGCTCGACCTGGCGATTGCCGAGTTCGAGAAGATTGTCGCGCTGCAGCCGAAGAGCGTGGAAGACCGCATGGTGCTGGGCCAGCTCTACACCGTGAAGCACCAGCCGGACAAAGCTGAGGCCGAGTTCAAGTCGGCGCAGGCCATTGAGCCCGAGTCAGAGGATGTGGTGCTGAACCTGGCCCGGCTTTATGCCGAGAGCGGGGATATTCAGAAAGCTGTGCAGGTGGTCGAGGCGGTTCCCGAGTCGGACCGCACGCCCAAGATGGAGTTCACGCTGGGCGCGGCCTATGACCAGCTCAAGCAGCCCAAGGATGCGATCGCCGCCTACCAGCGCTCCGAGGACCTGGAGCCCGGCGATCCGCGCACCATCGACGCGCTGGCCCAGGCTCTGTTCAACAACAACCAGTTCGACGAAGCGCTCAAGCAGTACCAGGAGCTGGCCGAGGCGGACCCGGAAAACAACGCGCCGCTGATCCGTATTTCGGAGATCCAGCGCCGCCAGGGCAAGTATGAAGACGCGCTCAATACCATCGAAAAGGCGTTGAAGATCGATCCGACCTCGCTCGAAGCCGGCTACAACGAGGGGCTGCTGCTGGACGTGCTGGGCCGCTTCGACGAAGCCGCAGCCACTTACCAGAAGATGGTGGACCTGACCTCGCACGCCAACGGCGCCTACACTGACGAGGAAAAAAACAACCGCAGCATCTTCCTGGAGCGGCTGGGCGCTCTGTGTCTCGAACAGAACAAGATCGACCAGGCCATCGCCGCTTACCAGAAGATGATCGAGCTGGGCGGCGACAACGCGGTGCGCGGCTACCAGGGCGAGGTGGATGCCTATCAGACCGCCAAGCAGTTCGACAAAGCCATTGAAGTTTCGCAAAAGGCTGTCGAGGCCAATCCCAAAAACCGCGACATGAAGCTGATGCTGGCCGGGGAGCTGGCCGACCAGGGCAAGCCGGACGACGCACTGGCGATGGCCAAGGGCCTGCTCAATGGCTCGGCAGAGAACGACCGCACGGTGTGGTTCGCGATCGGGCAGATCAACATCCGGCTGCGCCGCTGGAAGGACGCCGAAGACGCGTTCAGCAAGGCCGAGCCGCTGGCCACCAAAAAGGACGACCGCACCTACCTGCTCTTCCTGCGCGGCGAGCTGGCGGACCGCGAAAAGCACATGGACCAGGCCGAACAGTACTTCCGCCAGGCTCTGGATCTGGACTCGGCGAACGCCATGACGCTGAACTACCTGGGCTACATGCTGGCCGACAAGGGCATCCGGCTGCCGGAGGCGCTGAAGCTGATTCGCCAGGCCGTGGACATCGAGCCGATGAACGGCGCTTATCTCGACTCGCTCGGATGGGTGTACTTCAAGCTCGGTCAGTACGAGCTGGCTGAGGACAACCTGCGCCAGGCCGTCGAGCGCGACCAGACCGACCCCACGGTCCACGAGCACCTGGGCGACCTGTATGAGAAGACCGGCCGCATCCGTCTGGCTGCGGCGCAGTGGGAGATGTCTCTGGACGAGTTTGCCAAGTCGTCACCGGCCGACATCGACCCCGGAGACGTAAGCAAGGTGCAGAAGAAGCTGGAAAGCGCGCGGGTGCGCCTGGCCAAAGAGGAAAGCATGATCGGCCAGCCCAAGCCGGAGTAGGCGGCGCGCGTTCTCTTCGCGAATCAAGGCATTCGGAACGGCGGCGCTCCTCGTTTGGAGCGCCGCCGTTTTTTGTGCGCGCGGCAGCGCTTTACAGCATTCTCGGTTTGAATGTTTACGGTCAGGATTGAGAGTTGTGCTCTCCCACCCGAATTTTCGTTAACACTTAATTCGAAAATGCTCTAGTGCGTCACCTGCGCCGCGGAGGCGAGGTAAAGGTCCACGTTGTTCTTGTCCACGAGCGAGGTGCCGGTGTCAACGAAGACCGGGTAGGGCGAGAAGGAGTCCGTGCTGTAGTCGC
>JBAUCP010000179.1:0-2340 GCA_049677625.1 Occallatibacter sp.
AGATTCCGAAGTTTGAAAACGAGGCCGACGAGGCTAATTGGCTCTACGAGAACCGCGAAGGTTTGGCCGCGGCATTTCTACAGGCTGCGCAGGAAGGACGAGTGCGGCAAGGAGTGCTGAAACAGCGCGGAGCCACGCCTCCGACCACGATCCGGCTTGCGCAGGAAGACATCTCGCGCGCAAAGACGCTTGCTGAACGGCGTGGCTTGCGTTATCAGACTTATTTGAAGATGCTGATCCATGAGGCGCTGGAACGGGAGGAGAAGGCGAGTTGAAGGCGAGTAGCGGGAGTCGATCAAGCGGTCGTCAGCTATTGCGAGTATTTATCCCACTCTGTGGGAACTATCACGCCATTTTTATCTTTCTTCCAGATACCGAGGTCGAGGTTCGCGCTGTTCCTCATGGACCATGCAACGCTTTGAAAGCGGTCAATTAAGCTGCTATATTCTTCCGGAATTCGGATATCCGCTCTCTTGTTGAACCGGAGGCTCTCCAGTCTCTCGGCTCCGTCACCAATCGCCTGTACGAACTCACGTATCCCCATTTGATCGATGCTTGGCGCGATGAAAATGTACTTGCTCGTTATATAGTGGAGCCGCCTATGCGCATTTTGAACCCTCTCAATCAGCACATCGAGTGTGTCATTTTTCGTGCGTGGCGGAAAACATAGCTCGCCGACTTCATCGCAAGAAGCTAAGAGCTCCTTCCATTCTGCTTTTTTCTGATCGAGAATCCACCGCTCATGGTCCCTCTCGCTCGCGGCGCGAAAGGACCACTCTGTCAGATCCTTTGATTTGCGCATTGATCGATTGGCAATCCAGACTCCAATCCCGATGGACAACAGGCTGACCCCCGTCGGTATCCATTGTTTCCAGCCTAGGTCGGCTACCGGCGCTTGCGCCGCTTGGTCAACGAAAAGAGCCGCAATCGAAGCAACATGAAACATCATCACTCCCACCTTGTATCCTAAGAAGTTGCTCCAAAGGTTAGCACTATGAGTCAAACCCTGAAAGCCGTCCGCGGCACCCGCGATCTGTTGCCGCCGGAGACGGCGCTATGGAACCGCATCGAGGCTACGGCCCGCGCCGTTTTCGCACGCTACAACTTCGGCGAAATCCGCACGCCCGTCTTCGAGGATACCTCGCTCTTCGCCCGCGGCGTGGGCGAAGAGACTGACATTGTCTCCAAGGAGATGTACACCTGGGAAGACCGCGCGCGGGCGCAGTCGGAAAAGCCGCAGTCGCTCACCCTGAGGCCCGAGAACACTGCCGGCGTGGTCCGCGCCTATATCGAGCACAAGCTGGGCGAGACCGGCCAGTTGCAGAAGCTCTACTACATCGGCCCGCAGTTCCGCCGCGAGCGCCCGCAGAAGGGCCGTTACCGCCAGTTCTTCCAGATCGGCGCCGAGGTGATCGGACCCCCTTCCGCAGGGAGCGAAAGCCCTTTGAGAGACGCGGAAGTATTAGAAATGCTGGCTACGCTGCTCGATGAGCTGGGCATCACGGGATGGACGCTGGAGCTGAACTCGGTGGGGTCGGCCGCGGACCGCGCCCGCTACAACGAGACGCTGCGTGCTGCGCTGGTTCCCGTGGTGGGGCAGATGTGTGAAGATTGCCAGCGGCGCGCCGTCACCAATCCGCTGCGCGTGCTGGACTGCAAGGTGCCCGAGGATCAGCCGATCATCGCGACCCTGCCCATGATCGCCGACTCGCTGGACGAGGCCTCAAAGACCCACTTCGCCCAGGTCACCGCAGCCCTCGACGCCGCGGGCGTGCCTTACACGCGCAATCAACGCCTGGTGCGCGGGCTGGACTATTACACGCGGACGACCTTCGAGTTCACCCATGGTGGTTTAGGCGCTCAGAACGCGCTGCTCGGCGGCGGGCGTTACGATGGCCTGAGCGAGGCGATTGGCGGGCCGAAGGCTCCGGGCATCGGCTTCGCCATGGGCGAGGACCGGCTGGTGTTGACGCTGCTGGCACTTGAGGCTGCGGCGGCGGAGAAGATCGAGGCCTATATTGCCCCTCTGGGCGAGGCGCTGAACTCCGCCGCTCTGGCCCTGGCGCGCGAACTGCGCCGCGCCGGCCTGCGCACCGAATTGGGAGACGGCAGCTTCCGTCTCAAAAAGTCCTTTGAAGCGGCCGACAAGACCGCCCGGCGCATCGTGATCCTGGGCGAGGATGAGCTCCAATCCGGTATCCTTACCGTGAAGGACTTCGCCACAGGCGTGCAAAGCAAAGTGCCGCGCGCCGAACTGGTTGACTTCCTCAAACAATGAGTGCTCGTAGTTAGGCTTGGTGCTTTCCCAGGTCTCAGAATCGAGACCTGGGGCACCCAGGG
>JBAUCP010000180.1:0-6517 GCA_049677625.1 Occallatibacter sp.
AGTTTAGCTCATGGACGCATGGCTCGCTGCGCGTCAGAATATGTCGATACGCCCTAAGCCTCAACATTCAAATAGAGCCGGTAGAGTTGCTCATCGATCGCGGCAAAGGGCCGCAGCGCCAGCGTGCCGCCTGCGGTCTTTGCTTGCCAGTCGGTTGAGCCGGCGGAGATTTGCGCGACAGTCAGCAACTCTTCTCTACGGATTGCCGACGCAGGTTGGCCGAGACTGAAGAGCGCAAGAGGCCCGTGCACCGGCGCCACCAGGTTGGGATGCTGCGGGTCGACAGCTTCGAGAGTCAGCGGCATGTCAAACTCGATCTCGATGCGGTCGCCGTCGGTCCAGGTGCGGTCAAGCCGCGCGAACTTGCCCGGCTCAGGGCCAGAGAGAACGCGCTTGCCATTCACCGCGACCGCGGTGCCGGGCCCGGCCCACGCGGGAATGCGCAGATAGACCGGAAACGCGCCGGGCTTGTCGGCTCCCACTTCAATCTGCGACTGCGGACGGTATGGGTATTCGGTTTTCTGCGTGAGCGTAACGCGCGCGCCGCCCTGCGTCCATGTCACGCGCGAGGGCACGTAGAGATTCACATAGATGCCTTCGCGGTCATGGAAGTAAGAGCTGATGCCGTAGTCGGCCGTGATCTGCGGGAAGGTTCCCGAGCAGCATGGCCATTTGTCGCGGTGATAGCCCTTCTTCGCAAAGCGATTGTTGTAGTCGGAGTAATAGAAGCTGCTTCCGTCTTCCAGGAGCGGCTTGGCGCCCAGAATGGTGTTGTAGAGCACCTGCTCCATGCTGTCGCCATAGCGGCTGTCGCGCGTGACGCGCAACAGATAGCGCGTGACCTTGAAGTGGCCATAAGCGCCGCAGGGCGTCTCGAAACCCGCGTGGCTGGTTGAAAGACTCTCGCCCATCTCACCGCTGCCGGGCTTGCGAAAGTCTTCATCCGGGCCCCAGCCGCCGGTAGCGAAGCTCTGCGTGGTGCGCACAAACTCGAACCCGTTGCGCGCAGCGCGCAGATGCCTTTCACTGCCCAGTACAAGATAAGCCTGCATGGCGCTCGAGAGCGCGTTCACGTGGCTGTAGGCGTGCTCGCCGGGCAGCACATTTTCTCCTTCCGAGAGCGGGCCAAAGTAGTAGTCGTCTTCAAGGAAGCGCACAGCCAGGTCGCGATAGCGGCTGCCCGCGCCGCGGCGCCAGGCAAGGAAGAAGTTTTCCGGCAGCGTGTAGGTCTCGTCCCAGCAGTAGGCTTCGTCAGAGTGCAGCTGCGCGTACTGCTCCTTGCGTGACATGGCCTTGGGCGGCAGATGCGGCAGCACCGCATCGGTGGCTGCGTTGAGCACATCGAGCGCGGACGTGTCTCCCGCGAACTCGTGCGCGTCAATCAGGCCGCAGTTGGTTTTGTCGAAGGTGTAGGCAGGCAGGTGATAGCCGTCGTAAAACTTTGCAGTGATGGTGGGTGCGAATGCCTGCACCAGCCGCTGCACCTTGGCCTGCGTGGGTTTTGAGCCGGTCACCGCATAGGCGCGCGCCAGCCCGGAGAGATATTGTCCAAAGGTGTGCCCCGGTATGAAGCCGTGAAAGGTTCCATGCGGATCGAACTCGGGCGAGTTGTCGTACCATCCGCCCATGTCTTCTCCCGGCGCAGCCAGCCCAGCGCGCTGGCGGAAGGGCTTGAGCAGCTTGTCCTCGTCGAGCGCCAGAAAAAATGCGTGGTTTGCATCGAATTGCTGGCGCATCGGGCCTTCCAGCAGCTCCACGTCGCCATAGCCGAACTGGTCGAGCTGCGGCGTGACGGCGGGCCCATCCGCGGCGGCTGCGCGCGCCAGGCGGGACTTTGCAAGCGAAGCAGCGGCCAGCGCTGCGCCGGCTTTCAGAAAGCTTCTGCGGGATTGGGTCATGGAAGTTTCACCCCTTGTGCGATTGAGTCCGAACGATTGAGCCTGAACGAGCGCGCAAGCACGACGAATTTCAAAGCGCGAGCAAACGTTTTCCGGATCGCGTATTCATTCAACCACACAGCGGCGATCTTTGGAAAGAAGGCTGATTGCAAGCTGGCTCTCTTCTTGATGATGAGATCGCAGGATTGGGTATGACTGCGCAGTGCAGATCGCGTGCCGGCTCGTCAGCCCATCCGCTGGCCGAAGACGTGATCTTCAAACCCCAGCAGATACCACATTCCACGGCCTGAAAACTTGCCCGTGAATAGCTTTTTGATGAGCCGCTTGCACAGCTTGAATGCGTCGGCGAGCGTGGTGAAGAAGTCCTCGCGCGAGCGGCCCGCATGCAGCACTTTCACGCCATTTGCCAGCAGAATATTGGCGATCTCGCGCACTTCGGGCAGGTAAACGTGGGTGGCATCGTCGCAGAATTGCAGCGTCTCGTCCACCGAGTGCGGCAGCGAAAGGCTGCGCAACGAAGGAAATGCAATCCAGATATAGCCGCCCGGCTTGAGCTTGGCGCAGAGCGCGGCCAGAATCGGCGCAGGCTGGGCCATGTGCTCTACCACGTGATTCAGAATCATGAAATCATAACTCGTATCAGGAATGGCTGCGTAGCCGGAGCCATCCGAGCCTAACTGAAAGAACTCGTCTATTGCAGCATCGTCTGCGTCGCTCAGGTTGTAGCGCTGAATGTCCGCGCCGGCGTAATGGCAACCGGGAAACCAGCGCTTGGTTTGGGAAGGCGAGCCGTTGCCGCAGCCGATGTCGAGGATGCGCGGCGCGGAGCCAAGCCTGCCGCGCACATATCGAAATTTCATCGGGCAATGCGGCATTCAGGCCACTCGTTCGCGATGCAGGTTACAGATGCAGGTTACAAATGCTAATCACAAATGATTGATGAGCGAGGCGATGCAGGCTGCGCCAAAGCCGTTGTCGATGTTCACCACCGAAACGTTGGGCGAGCAGGTATTCAACATGCCCAGCAGCGCGGCTATGCCGCCCAGCGATGCTCCATAACCCACGCTTGTCGGCACGGCCAGCACGGGCGCATTCACGAGCCCGCCCACCACCGTGGGCAGCGCGCCCTCCATGCCCGCGCAGACGATGAGCACGCGTGCCGCCTTGAGCATGTGCTGCTGCGCCAGCAGGCGATGAATGCCCGCAACGCCCACGTCGGCGACCAGCTCGACGGTATTGCCCATGAGCCGCGCGGTCACTGCGGCCTCCTCGGCCACGGGCAGATCGCTGGTGCCGGCGCAGACTACGCCGATGGTTCCCTTGCCCTGCGCAGTCTGCATCTGCGCGAGCGTGATGGCGCGCGCGGTCTCGTGAAACTCGGCGCGCGGCTCTGCAGCCAGCACCGCATCGTACACGGCACGCGAGGCGCGAGTGGCCAGCACATTGCCGCCGGCCTGCGCCATGCGCGCAAAGATAGTGGCGACCTGCGCGTGAGTCTTGCCTTCGGCGAAGATCACCTCCGGCATGCCGGTGCGCAGGGCGCGGTGGTGATCGAGTTTGGCAAATCCCAGATCTTCAAAGGGCAGATGCCGCAGCCGCTCGAGCGCCTGCGCAACATCGGTCCGGCCCTCGCGCACTTCGTGGAGCAGAGCCTCGATTGCCAGAGGGTCCATCAGTTGCCTTCCTTTTCACGGCTTGCATAGGCGTGCATCGCGGCCTGCATCACATCTTTGAGCGGGACCGAGTGCTGAAGAGCGAGCTTGCGGCAGTCCTCATATTCGGGCGATGCGTTGGCGGATTTGCCGGAAGGCCAGCGCGCAATCTTCATGCGCACATCGCCCCACGCGGTGGCCACCACCACGAATTCACGCTCAAGAGCCAGCTTGTTCTCGATGCGCCAGCGCAGGCCGATGGTTGTGGTCTCGCGAAAGATGAGCTCGCGCAGCGCGGGCAGGCGTTCGGGGCTTGAAAGCACGGTCATCTGCACGCCGGTGCGGCCTTTTTTCATCTGCACCGCGGCGCGATAGACATCCCAAGCGCCGGCCTGGAGCAGCAGCTCGCTTACCCACGCAAGCAACTGCGGGTTCGAGTCGTCGATAACCGTTTCCATAACCGCGATGGCCTCAGTTGCATCGGCTGCGCTCCCGGTTTCTTCGCCCACCAGTAGTCGCAGCAGATTCGGTTCGCCGGGCGTGTCGCGCCCGCCCGCGCCGTAGCCGGTGGCTTGAACGCGCATGGCCGGCAGCGGCCCGTAGCGCAAATCGAGCATGCGCAACAGGGCCGCTCCCGTGGGTGTCACCCGCTCCATCGGCGGACCGGCGGAATACACCGGCGCGTCGCCGAGCAGAGCAAGCGTGGCCGGCGCGGGCACGGGCAGCGTGCCGTGCTGGCACTTGACTGTGCCGCTGCCCACGTTGAGCGGTGAGGCAAGCCAGCGATCGACGCCGAGCGCCTCGCATCCGGCCGCGGCGCACACAATGTCGGCGATCGTGTCCACCGCGCCCACTTCGTGGAAGTGTACCGTCTCGATGGGGATGGAATGAATGGCCGCCTCGGCCTCGCCGAGCAGTTGAAACGCGCGGCTGGCGCGGTTTTTCACGGATTCGGAGATGTGCGCCTCGCGAATAATCGCGAGAATCGCCGACAGCGAGCGGTGCGGAGCGTGGCTGTGCTCATGATGCTCTTCATGCGCGTGGTGCGAATGCGTCTCGTGCGTATGGGCCTGATGAGAGCCGGCTTCGTGGGAGTGATGCTCATACGTATGCGTGTGTTCGTCGTGCGCATGATTCGCCTGCTCGGCTGTGAGGACGTCCACTTTGGTTGCCGTGAGGCCGCCGCGCATGACTTTGCGCGATTCCAGGCGCGCGCCCACGTGGAGCGCTTCGGCCGTCCCGGCCAGCATGTCAAAGGAGACGCCGGCATCGACCAGCGCGCCCAGCAGCATGTCGCCGCTGATGCCCGAGAAACACTCAAGGTAGCCAATACGCATCGCGTTGTGATTGTAAATTGCCGGATGAAGGGAAGGGAAAAGCGCGCTATGCGCCGCGCCGTGAAAGGACTTCAGCGGGCAGGATCGCATTCATGGAGCCGGAGCGAAAGCCGGTGCAGTCGAGCGTAACGTACTGGAAGCCCGCCTGCTTGAGCGCGGCGGTGATCGCGTCCAGCATCTCGACTGAAAGCGCGCGCGGCAACTCGTTGCGCGCAATCTCCACGCGGGCCAGCTCGCCGTGGTGGCGCACGCGCAGCTCGCGAAAGCCCAACTGGCGCAGACTCTCTTCGCCTTTCTCCACCTGTTCGAGAACCTCGCGCGTCACGGCGCGGCCATATTCCACGCGCGAGGAAAGGCAAGGCGCCGCGGGACGGTCCCACACCGGATAGCCGGCCGCTTTGGCCAGCGCGCGGACTTCGAGCTTGGTCATGCCCGCGTCTGCCAGCGGCGCAAGCACTGCGTGCTGCTCGGCGGCGCGCTGGCCGGGGCGGAAATCGCGCGTGTCGTCGGCATTCATGCCGTAGGCGATGCGCTCAAAGCCCAGCTTGCGGCCGAGGGCCTCCATGGTTTGAAACAGCTCGTCTTTGCAATGGAAGCAGCGGTTAGCGTCGTTGCGTGCGTACTCGGGACGGTCGAGCTCTTCGGTGTTGACCACCTCAAGCGGCATGGCCAGCGAGCCGGCAAAGGCGCTGGCCTGCTCCATGTCGCGCCGCGCCAGCGAAGGTGAGTCGGCCAGCACTGCCAGCATCCGCGCGCCCAGCACACGATGCGCTGTGGCCGCGAGAAATGCGGAGTCCACGCCGCCCGAGTAAGCCACCATTACGCTGCCCAGCTCGGCCAGGCCGGCTTCAAGATTGCGCAGCTTTGCCAGCGCGTCCAGCTCTACCGGGCTTGTCTCCACCTGCGCAGCCATGGGAGCGATTATACGCCGGACATTGCTTTGCTTCACTTCTGCGCTGTGCGCGGCTCGGTGCGGGTAATCGCGATCAGCCCGGCGTTGAAGACGGTGATGGCGGCCAGAACATACAGCCCGGCGTTGTGCGAATGGAAAAATTGGTCGGCCCACACTTTGAGGTTCGGCGCCAGAAATCCGCCCAGGTTCCCGGTTCCTACGAGCGCGATTCCGCCCGCCTTGGCGCGGCCAGCCAGGTATCCGGTGGGCAAGGTCCAGAAGAGCGGCTGCACGGCCACAAAGCCGGAGACGGCGACACAAAGCGCGAGCAGCCCCACGCGCGGTCCGGCCGAGGGATACGCAAAGCTGCCGCAGCCGGCGATGAAGAGCACCCAAGCCGCCGTCACGCGGTGGTTCCTGTGCCGGTCAGCCCGCTTGGGCAGCCAGTAGGTTGCAACCAAAGCGCAGATCCACGGAATGGCCGACACCATGCCCACTTCAAAGCCCGCCGGTTTCTGGATCAGCGCGGAGATCTCGGCCGGCAGATAGAAGATGGCGCCGTAGATGCTCATCTGAATCATGAAGTAGATGAGCACAAGCCGGAGCACGCGCGGGTTGCGCAGCATGGGCAGCAGATCCACCGGGCCGGAGGAGCGCCGCTCCTGTTCTTCGGCCGCCAGTGCGTCAACCAGCGCATTTTTCTCGTCGGCGGGGAGCCACTTCGCGCTCGCGGGCTTG
>JBAUCP010000181.1:0-1925 GCA_049677625.1 Occallatibacter sp.
GGCCTCAGGCGTCGCGGCAAAATTCGCCAGCCGCTGTCCGAATGATGGGCTGAGAATCACCGGTAGATCCACTCGGCGAGACGCCAGTGTGCTTCAGCGCGAGGCAAGCATGACTCCAAGCCGCCACGAACGGGAGAACGTTCCCAACCCATCGACCATGGGGATGCCGTTTGCTGTCGGATTTTATTTTGCGTTTCGTATCGCGATCGTGCTCCTCTCGGTTCGCATTTTGGGGACCAGTCCGCAGTCGGGAGCCGCTATCAACCTTGGCCTGAATTTTTTCTTCCTGACATTGACTGCGTTCTTCGCGCTCGGAAACGCCCGGATTCCAAGCGCGTCGATGATGAGACTGCCGGATGTGCGATGGGCCTTCGCCTTTCTTGGTTTCTCTTGCTGCAGTCTCTTATGGACTAGCGCCGCATCTCTGTCTGCGGCTGTTGCCTATTGGTGTGCGATGGCTGCCGACGTGGCAATTACAGTCATGCTGCTCCGCGCCGGTCCGCGCCGCGCCGCTGCAGAATCGTTGATGAAGGGTTACGTGTGGGGTGCGTGTACGTTTGCAATCATCACCTGGCTTCTGCCCGCGCAGTCCGATCTCCGCCTCGGCGACGAAGAGCTTCTGGGGCCCAATCAAATCGGTTATCTCTGCGCGTTTGCCTTCTTCTTCGCGCAATATCTCATGCGCCAAAGGCGAGGGGAATGGGGCATCGCGGCGTTAGTGCTTGGCGTTACGCTCCTTCGCAGCCTTAGCAAGACCTCGATCGTCGCGTTCCTGATAAGCCAATCGTTCTTGCTCATTCGCGACAGGTCGATGAGCCGAAGAACAAGAGTCTCGCTCGCGCTTGGCGCCGCAATCGTGATTGCAGCCTTTTGGGGTCTGTTGGCAGTCTACTTCGATATCTATACCAACGCCGGCGGCCAGCCCGAGACGTTAACAGGCCGGCTTGGCATCTGGGCCTATATGCTGGCGGAAGCAATCCAGCAGCCATGGGTCGGGCACGGCTTTCATTCCGTCTGGAAGGTGATTCCGCCGTTCGGCCCCGATCAATTTGAGGCCCGGCACGCCCATAACGAACTGCTCCAGCAGTTTTATGCGTACGGTGCGGCAGGGGTTCTTTTGTTTGTGGGAATTTACACCAGCCTTTTTCGGCACTTTCGACGGCTTGCTTCGGCTCCCATGAAGACGTTTCTCCTGGCCTTCCTGCTCTTTGTCCTGGTGCGTGGACTGGCCGATACCGAGCCATTCGACCTCTCGCTCCCGTTGTGGTCCATTCTCCTCTTGAGCCTGCTCGCGGAACATGAAAGCGATGCGACTGCACTCCCGGGACCGGAAAGAATTCCGTTGAAAGAGCTGCGCACGCCGGGTGCAGGGATGGAGCCGGCGGGAACGTCCACGGCATAGAATTGTCATACCATTGTAATTTCCCGGCCATCTGCACTGAGAAACGGACTGGTTTCATTGAGAATATGGAAGAGAAGGGTCCAAACACTATGATTCATGCGATGGAACCGGCTGCAGAAGCCCGAAGCGCACCCGTGCCTGCCGTTAACCTGGGCACGATCCTGATCGTGGAAGACGATCCGCGGATGCAAAAAGTACTGCGCAGGATCTTCAGCGAGGAACGCTATGCGCCGGTCTTGGCTGGAGACGGCCAGACGGCGCTGGATTTGTTCCGGAACGAACGGCCCACAGCGGTTGTGCTCGATCTGATTCTTCCGCAGATCTCCGGGCGCGAGCTGTGCCAGACTTTCAAGAGCATTGCAAGCGAGATTCCGATCATCGTATTGAGCGCGATTACTGAAGTGGCAGACAAGGTGCTGCTTCTGGAGCTGGGAGCAGACGACTACGTGACCAAGCCGTTCAGCCCGCGGGAGCTGACTGCGCGCGTGCAGGCGGCCATCCGGCGCCAGCGCAAGCCGCCGGC
>JBAUCP010000182.1:0-2217 GCA_049677625.1 Occallatibacter sp.
GAAGCAGGCGGCTGGTCACTCGAACTCATCTGCGAAGGAGCCTGAACATGAAGCCGGATCTGGAATCAGATGGAAGCCTGTACCCGTTCGTGCTGACTGAGGACCAGCAGCAGCTCCGCCGCGAAATCCGCGACTTCGCTGCGCGCGAGATCGCGCCCAACGTCGCGGCCTGGGACGAGGCGAGCGAATTCCCGCTCGCGACCGTGAAAAAGCTCGGTGCCATGGGACTGTTCGGCATTATCATTCCACCGGAGTACGGCGGCGCGGGCCTCGGCTATGTCGATTACGTGCTCGCCATCGAAGAGCTCTCTGCCGTCGATGGCTCCATCGGGCTCACCATCGCCGCGCACAATTCGCTCGGCGCCAATCACGTCTTTCTCGCCGGCAATCGAGAGCAGAAGAAGAAATACATGCCGCTGTTGGCGAGCGGCCAATGGCTGGCTGCGTGGGCGCTCACTGAGCCCGGCTCCGGCTCAGATGCAAGCAACGCGCGCACCACCGCGGTCAAGAAAAACGGCCGCTATGTCCTGAACGGCGCAAAGACCTTTATCACCAATGGGCATTACGCCGATCTCGCAGTCATCATCGCCGTGACCGACAAGAGCAAAGGCACGCATGGATTGTCGGCCTTCGTCGTCGAAAAAGGTACGAAAGGATTCCGCCCCGGCAAGAAAGAGAACAAGCTCGGCCTGCGCGCCAGCGACACCAGCGAGCTCATCTTCGAGGACTGCGAAATTCCGGAGGAAAATCTCCTCGGCGCGGAAGGCGAAGGATTCATTGACGCCATGCGCGTGCTCGACGGCGGCCGAATCTCGATCGCCGCACTCGCGCTCGGAATTGGCCGCGGAGCCCTAGAAGCGGCGTTGAAATACGTCAAGCAGCGCCGCCAGTTCGGCAAGGCCATCGCGGAGTTCCAGGGTATCCAATGGAAGCTGGCCGACATGGCCACCGAGCTCGACGCCGCGCGCCTGCTCACTCAGCGCGCCGCCGTGCTCAAAGACGCGCACCGCCGCACTACGCGCGAATCGTCCATGGCCAAGCTCTTCGCCAGTGAGGTAGCTGTAAAAATCTGCGACCAGGCCGTACAGCTCTTCGGCGGTTACGGCTTTATCAAAGACTATCCTGTAGAGAAGTTTTACCGTGACGTGAAGCTGTGCACCATCGGCGAAGGCACCAGCGAGATTCAGCGCATGGTTATCGCCCGCGAGATACTGGAGGTCCATCCTTCACGCGGATGATGCGTTTGCCAGCGGAGCAAAGATGAGCGATCAAGTCAAAATCGTCGAGTGCCCGCGCGATGCCTGGCAAGGCCTGCCCGGCCAGATCCCCGCGGAAACAAAAGCGGCCTATCTGCGCAAGCTCATCGACGCCGGCTTTACGCATATCGATGCCGTCAGCTTCGTCTCGCCCGCAGCCGTTCCGCAGATGGCGGACTCCGAGCGCGTGCTCGCGCTCCTCCATCCGCCGGAGCATATCGAGATCATCGGCATTGTGGTCAACGAGAAAGGCGCCGAGCGAGCAATCGCAACGCGCGCCGTCAACACGCTCGGCTTTCCCTATTCGATTTCATCGGAGTTTCTACGCAGAAATCAGAATCAAACGCAGGAAGAATCGCTTCGCATTCTGGGATCGGTTGCTGAGCGCGCAGAAGATGCGGGAATGAACGTGGTTGCATATGTATCAATGGCCTTTGGAAATCCATACGGCGACAAATGGAGCGAAGATGCCGTCGTCAATGCCTGCAGGCAGCTGATCGGAGCCGGCATAGGACAGATATCTCTGGCAGACACGGTGGGATTGGCAACGTCTGCGCAGATTGCTTGCACAGTTGCGCGCGCGCTTGAGGCGGCCGACCGTCCCGAAATCGGCGTCCATCTGCATGCTCGCCGCGATCAGGCGGCAGCGCACATTCGCGCAGCATTTGGGGCCGGCTGCCGCCGTTTCGACGCTGCAATCGGCGGTTTCGGTGGATGCCCCTTCGCGCAGGACGCTCTGGTCGGCAACATTCCAACAGAGCTTTTGCTCGAAGAGCTGACCCGCTGTGGCGCAAAACTGCCACAGCTTGCTCCCCTCGATGAACTGCTTCAAATAAGCGCCGAGCTTGCGCAAAACTGCGGCGCGGCCGCGCAATAGACGTCAACGGAGGACGCATTGGACTACACCACCCTTGCAGTCATCAACAGCGGCCCCATTCGGACGATCCTTTTGAATCGCCCC
>JBAUCP010000183.1:0-4556 GCA_049677625.1 Occallatibacter sp.
CCCTTGAATGGGTCATAGGTGAGCCAGTTATTCGGCCCAATCGCTTCGGTTGCCGGAGGAGGCTGAGGCGCCGGGAAGGGGTTGGCAATCCCATAGCTCTGGTACGGGTTGGCGAAGGTGATATTCGTTCCGGCGGCGTTGTTGTTAAAACTCACGCTGGTAATGAACGGCGCCAGGTTCGAGTAAATGTTGAACAAGGTACTGTTGATGCGGCTATCGAAGAAGAGGCCTGCGCCGCCGCGCAGGCTGGTCTTGCCGGTACCGAAGACATCCCAGGCGAAACCCAGCCTCGGCATGAAGTGATTGAAGGCGGAACTGACTCCGTTGGGATTGAATCCCTGGTCGCCGGCGAACAAGAGACCGGCAGGCGCATTCGGATACTTGGTGGAGTGCGTGCCGGCCGCCCACAGAGTGGGGAAGAAGCTGCCCATGCGCCCCTGCATCTCGTGCCAGGGTATGAATGGCTCGTAGCGCACGCCGTAGTTCAGCGTCAGATTTCGATTAAGCTTCCAACTGTCCTGGACGTAAGCGCCCTGAAACTTGCCGCGGGCGTTGAAGAATTGGCCCGATGCCTGCGTAAAAGTATTGAGGTACCCGAACAGGAAGCTGGCGATTGCATCTCCGGTGTTATTGGAATTGAAGACGAACTGGCCTGGCTGCTCGAAGAGGTTATTCACGTCGATCTTCGACACTTCGCCATGGTAACCAAAATCGATATTGTGCCTGCCGAGCAGGTAATGCACATCGTCGGTGAGGGTATAGTTGCCGCGACGGAAGAACGCCTGCGGATTGCCGCCGATGTTGAAGTAGCCGGACGCCTGAATCTCATTGATCTGTTTAAACGCGGGCTGCCAGACATTCACGCCCAGATCGGCCGCGTCGATGCTGTTCGAAATCGGGCCCCGAGCGTCGTTGCCGAGCTGGTAGCTGATGATGAAGTTGTTGACAACGCGTTGGCCGAAGGTGTGCGTCTCATGGATCAGCGAGTTGTAGTAGTGATACGCGGCGCCGTCGGCATAAGTGAGCAAATCCTGGAGATTTTCCACCCCTTGTAGCTCGTAGGCATCGGAGAAGTAGCGCAGAGCCAGTTTGTCGTTGGGCGTGAGCTCCTGATCGACCTTCGCTGCCAACTCGGCTTGGCCGTAGAGGTTCGGCTGCTGGACGGTAATGGTTCCATTCGCGTTGAGCGCAGACGCGGGCGGAAGGTACTTGAGCAGGTTGAGCGACGGCGTGGCGTAAGCAGCCGTGTTGACCACCGTGGTATAGGTGGTGCCGGTCTGCGTGCAGGACTCGATGGCGGAGGGCATCAGCGGGTCGGAGATGCAGCCCTTTTCACCGGCAAACGTTCCGGACAACTGAGCCGCGGTGGGAAGCGTGTCTCCGGCCGTAGCAGCGGCCTCATGATCGATTGTCTTCTGGTACTCGAAGAAGAAGAACGACTTGTCGCTATGGTAGATGTGCGGAATCTGGAGCGGCCCTCCGACGGTGCCGCCAAACTGGTTGCGCTTGAGCGGGTCGACCGTTTTATGACCGGTCGCACTGCTGTAGGTAAAGTAATTGGCGGCATTCAAATCGCCATTGCGGACGTACTCGAAAAGGTCGCCGTGATACTGGCTGGTGCCGCTCTTGGTGATGATGTTTACCACGCCGCCGGCATTCTGGCCGTACTGGGCGTTGTAGTTGCTGGTCTCGACGCTGAACTCCTGTAACGCGTCGGGCATGGGGAACGGCATGTTGACGTTAGTGTATTCATCCACATTATTGCCGCCGTCGAGCATGTAGTTGGTTTGGCCTACAAAAGTGCCGTTGGCAGAGATGGTGTAGGTCATGGGAAAGGTCTTGGTGTTCCCCTGATCAGCCTGAGCGTCGGGCGCGAAGGTAATGCCTGCCACCCCCTCAGTGAGCGCGGCTGCATTGCGGCCGTTCAGCGGAAGATCGTTCACCAGGGATGTGCCGATGACCTGTTCCAGCGTTCCGGTAGTCAGGTCCACCTGCGCGGTTTCAGCGTTCACCGTTACAGTCTCTGAGGTGCTGCCCGCCTTGAGCGCGACGTTAGCGGTCAGCGCATTGTCGGCGCGCACCTGCAGAGCGCTCTCCTTGTAAGACTGGAATCCGGCATGGCTCACGGACAGGTTATAAACTGAGGGCGCAAGCGTGGGAAAAACGTAGGTGCCCGTGCCGGACGTGGTGGTCTTGAGCTGCAGGCCGGTCCCGGCCTGGGTCGCCGTCACTTCGGCGTCCGGAATCACCGCGCCCGTCGTGTCCGTTACAGTGCCGCTGATGCTCCCATATCCCTGCGCTGTTGCTGAAACGCTGAATCCTGCCCACATTCCGCAGGTCAACACAAGACTGCTCAGCGCAAAGCTGCCGATCGCCTTGAGAAATGATTTCATGGCTCGCCTCCTCAAATGGTTCATTACCCTGTTTTCAACCGCGGGGTCGCAGCGCATCTCCAACTCCCTCAAGACGCCAGAGAGCGCGATGATTGCACGAGCAGGGTTGTAGCGGAAAGGAGAGAGAGTCGCATAGACACTGACCGTCCCTGACCGTCAGGAATTTATCTATCTTTATTTTTTTCAATTAGTTACGGATAAGCATGCGAACCGGCGATTGGCTTCCCGGGAAGGTTTCCTTTTACTCCGCCGATACGGTTAGGACGGTGGGTGGGCCGGGGATGCCATCTGTAACCGTAGTTCCCAGGACGATCTGGAGGTTCTGGCTAGTCTTTCTCAGGTTCACCAGGCGCGCCACCTCCTGCATGTGGCTCGGATCGGAGAGGAACTCCCCGGCAGCAAGTGTGCCGTAGGTGTAAAGCCCGCCGATGACCACAACCACATGGCCGGTTCCCGCGTCGCGAATGCGCGAGATGAGCGCGTAATCCTGCATCCGTGGAGAGTTGACGCCCGTAGCCGGCTCACGCGGCTGATTGGTTGCCCAGCTCCAGTTCCGTGCAGATGGATTCTTCGCGTCCTTTATATAGATGAGGTGCCGCTCCGGATCGAGGTCCAGGCTGTAGCGCAACTGCCGGGTAAGGCGCAGGCTCCACTCGTTGTTGAAGGCGCCGATCAGCACCACCGCGCCCTCGCGCAGATCGGAAAACGAGCTCGAGTTCCCCCGGCGGATAAGCACCTGCTTGTCGCGCGCCTGCAGAGCGCCAACCACGCGGGCAATCGTGACGGTGTCGGCAAACGGAACGGTCTGGGACGCGTCCAAACTCGGAATCGGCGTTAGCGAGCTCTCATCGCTCACCGATTCCGGAAGCGTGGGCGGCCCGTTGGGGTGGTCCCCGACCGCCACCAGCACGGGGCCCGGCGTATCCAGGACCGGCTTCCAGAAAAGATCCTGCGGGCTGGCGCGATGGAGCCAGCCATAGGCAAGAAAGGCCGCTGCAACGGCAGCGATTCCGGCGATCCACGGCCAGCGGACCGTGCGGGGTTGGGCCGCAGCGGATCTCTGGCCCTGCAACGCGACCGGACCGAAGTGCACGTGCGCGCTGTGTGCCGCGGCGCCCGCATGCAGCGGCTCCTGATCGGAATCGCGATCCGCGGCCCCGTGGCCGGGAAGAGCAAATCGCGGAATGTAAGAACCGGGCACCAGCGCAATGCGCAGCTCGGAGCGGTGCCGCTCGTCGGCATAGTAGGTAACAAGCCGCTTGCGAAGCTCCGTGGCGGCGGTCCGCACAATATGGTCCAGATTGGTGTCGTAGGAAGGATCGCGCCCAAAGACCTCAGCCCCGATGGTGCGTTCCTTGATCTGTTCCGCAAGTCCGTTCAGCGTCTGTTCCACGATGAACGTGAGGAAGGCCACGGAGCGTTTGCTGGACCGTAAGATGTCGTCCCGGACCATCATTTCGAGCTGCGCGCGAACCATCTCCGCGCTCAACTCCGGCGTTGTGCCGTATTCGGCTCCAACCTCGATCATGTTTCATCCAGTGACAGCGATTCTAGCACGATGATATATGGCTTCGGGCGCGCCTGCGTACCGCGTAAATCGAAGCGCAGATTGCGTTCCGCCGGATGCGGCGAGCCGTTACAAAAATCTGATTGAGTACCGCGTGGCTGCCGTGAGCGGCAACCGCGAAGGCGCGCGAGCGCGGATCGCAAGGCCGATCTGAGCATGATTATGGAAAGGGACCGCGGCAGCGTCGGCGACTCCCGCTCTGTGCAGCGCATCTGAGCGCTTGATCCCAAATCTCCAAAGCTGGTGCTGGATTGCTTGCGTGAGTTTTCCGCCGGCTTCCATCAAGCGACAAATGCCGCCGCCGAGTTTGTTGCGTCGGAAGACTCGCTCGAGAAACTGTTCAAGAAGTTCCCCTCCAGGCCGCTTCCTTACTTCTCAGCCCTCCTGAAGACCGCCCGCCTGAACCGGCACACCTCTAACGGAAGATATCGTCGCCTGCCGGACATGTTAATTCCGTAAGTACCGTCCAAGTCCGTTCCCGGACCCAAAAGCCGGTCAAACCTATATAGAGAGTGCAATCCGCCTCACCCCGCGCCGGTATCCTACCTATTTTCAGCAGATCCGGGAGGGGCTAATTTCGCGATCTGCACCCTTTC
>JBAUCP010000184.1:0-6030 GCA_049677625.1 Occallatibacter sp.
CTGCCAGCAGATCGTCGATGTGCGTCCAGAGTGTGCCATTCACGGCCAATTGCACCGACGAGGCGATGACCGGCGTGTTGGCCAGTTGAACGCTCTGGTCGGGCTCGCCGGTTCCAGCGCTCAACGGCTCGGCAACCACCTGGATCTGCTGGGTCACGCGTGTGGCATTGATGCCCACCCAGCTAAAGTTTGCAGTCACGGTGGAGGGCGGACTTCCATCCGCGTTGGGAGTCAGGCGAATTCGGATCCAGGCGAGCAAACGGCCGGCCACGGTGGGATCGTTCAGGGTTGGCGGGTAGTCTCCGGTTCCGTCTTCAAGCGGTGGAAGCTGGGTCCACGCCCCCACGTTGCTCGATGGAATCGTCAGTTGCACGAGCGTCAGATCCTGGAGAGGATTCGCGTCTTCGCTGCTTTCGAGAGTCTGGTAGACCGGCGCATCACCCGACACCGTGCCGGTGCTGATGGCATATTGGAGCACCGGTTGCCCCTGGCCCGCGGCTGTTCCGCCTGGGTAGAGGATGCGCGAAGCATCGTCGATCTGCGGCATGATCCCGAGCGTGATCGTGTTTCCGCTGATCTCACTCAGAACATCCGACAGTTGCGCGGACTCGCCGGTGCGCGTGAGCAGCGCTAGCCACAGGCAGCCATCCACCGTATCGGTTCCGTTGGTCAGGCTGACCGAGGAGATCGAGGCAGCCGAAGCCGGTGGATTAAAGGGCACGGTCTCGTAGAACGCCAGTTGCGAAGGGACTGTGGTGAAGGTGCTGTAGAGCAGGCCATAGGTTTGCTGCGCGCTTTGCTGATCTGCCGCCGACAGCGGCTGACGATAGTAGGCCTGCATTTCGACCGGCAGAATATCGAGGCCGTTCTGGGTGACGAACCCGACCTGGCCGGCCGTCAAGGGTATGTTTGAGGGCAGGGTCACCGTCTGCAGCGGTCCACGCTCATTCGAGATCGTAACCACGCCTTGAGCGGCGCTGGCGGGAGTGAGTGTCAGGCCCAGCAGGGTAAGAAACTTCAGCCGGTTTCTCTCCGGAATCAGATTGGCGCGGTACAAAAGGTTCTCGGTCATGAACGAGTACAGTTGCAGCAAGGTCATTCCAGGATCGCTGTCATTGAAGTTCGTCCACTCAGGATTGTGAACGGCGATCCGAGCCGTCGCCTCCTGCAGGATCTCGCTGTACGTGCTGTCGTCGAGTTGTGGAATGATCAGTGGCATGCATTAACCGCCGAGTTGCACAGTGAGGTTCAATTGCGCTGCCGTTTGGCTCGCTACCAGCTGGTACTGGATGGAGGCTATGGCTGCGCGTGGATCGCTGCTGTCTGGAGCCACGGTTACCGATTGCACCGTAATGCGCGGCTCCCATAAAGCAAGTGAGTTCTGAATCTCGTCCTGGATGGCCTGCCGCGTAGCGACCGTATTTGGCTCGAACAGGTAGCTGCGCAGCCTGCCACCGAAGGTGGGCAGCATCACTCTCTCGTTGGGCCGGGTCGAGAGAATGACCATGATCGCTTCGCGAATGTTGTCTGGTCCGCTGGACCAGGCAAAGCGTCCGTCCGCTCCCAGCCGCGGCGGAAAGCTGATCCCCTGTCCGAACAGGCTTCCTGCGTTCATCAATCGCCGCCTTTCGCGCTGAAGGACGGTAATGGGAAACAGATCTTCAGGAACGGCAGCCAGAAGAAGACAATGTTCAGCAGGATCACGAAAATCATCAGCACGATCATGGCGCAGATCGTAATGATGGGAATGGAGAACGAGCAGATCATTCCCAGGTTGAATCCGCTCCCCGGCGCTCCGACCTGGCCGTTCATCAGGTCCTGCAATCCGGTTACGCGCTGCATCTGCTGGTTGAGTTGATCGGAGATCATGAAGGCTACACCTTTGTCGTATTTGCGCAGCGCCGCGGCGGTGGTATCGATCGGCAATGCGACTTGAATCCTGCGCGCCGGCGCGTCCGGATCGAAGTAAGAAGCCAGTTGAAAGACCTGACTGGCCGGGCTCATCACCGGGATTGGTTGCAGCGGTGGCACTGTGCATTGCGGCCTGTCGTAAACACAGCGCACCATGTACCAGTCGTCTCCCTGCGGGTTGAGCGGGTTGTTGGCGGGAGGAGGAACAACGGAAGCGGGCGCCGGGCCCGCTTGATTCAAAGCGGCCTCCACCAGGGTCTCGATCAGCCGCTTGGGGAGCGGATCGAGGTCCGATGCGCTGCCGATCAGGCTCGCCAACTGCGGATCGCTGAGGTCGCAGAGCAGCGGGCCGGGATAGCCGGCCGGAAGGCTTGGAAGCAGTTGAGCCGCAGTTGGAGGGTTTGAAAGCGACTGACTCGATGGCAGAATCTCATTGTTCAGATCGTTCTCGAATGTCTTCGCCAGCGCGATGACCGCAGCCAGTGTAGGACGGTTCGCATCCGCAATGTCTCCCATGGTTGCGCCGCTGATTGCGTTGTAGAGTGCGAGTTGGGCTCCGCTGAGTGTTGAGGATGCCGCCGTGCCCTGAACGACTGCCCATACTTCCGGCAGATTGGCGGCGAGGAAGTTTGCAAAGTCGACGAGGATGAAGGCCGAGCTTTGCGCGGCAGATATGCTATCCGCTGAAGCGGACGACGATCCCTGATTTGCGGCGATGTCGGCCGCGCTTGCGCCCCAGGTCGCGAGATTGCCCCATGGGTCCAGTACCTGCTGCTGAAAGTCGATTGCGCGCGGGTCTGGGTTGGCTGCGCTCGCCTGGCCGCCGGTGGTCTGCGTCAGCGCCACCGCGCCGGCATAGGCTTGCTTCCGGCCGGCGGGGATGACGCCTGCAAAGATTCTTCGCTGCGCGCCATTGCTGCCGAACGTGGTGGCGAAAAGCGGCAGCTTGTCCTCTCCCGGAACAACGCTGTTGGCGTCAGCCGGAGCCCAGCCCGGCTGGCTGGCTCCGCCGGAAGAGCTGGCGTTGGGAATCCACGCGTACTCGTCGTAAATCTGCGGATCGAACGGACTGCCAGCCAGATCGGCTGCTACGTTCGCCTTGAGCTGCAGCCTGCGCAGCACGAAGGTGGTTTTCTCTCCCTGATTCGTTTTGACTGTGTGATCCGGCAGCACCGGCAAACGGCAGACGAGAGACGCGGTGACCAGATAAAACCGCGCATGAACGGGTTGGAAGAGTTTGAGCGTTGCGGGAGCCTGATCGCTGTTCGAGTTCGAAGATGCCGTGCCCGTGCTTGCAGCCAGGCTTGGCGTCGTTGCCAGGCCAACCGCCGGACTGCGCCAGGTCTCGGGCTGGGCCACATAGGTGGCCAGATTCGCCGGGGCATTGGCCAGCAGAGTCTGCAGGTCTGCCATGAACGTGTCGGTCGAGAAGCGCAGCAGCGCCGGGGCGCGGAACGCAGTCCGGTCGGCGCCCGCGGTGAGCGGGGGCCAGAGCGGCGATGGAGCTAACCATTGAACCTGCGTAGACATCCTTGCCCTACCAGATATTTCCAGCGCCCGGTGTGTAGCTGGCGCTAATCACGCTGTTCGTAATGACTGTGTCGGCCTGGTGCACTCCGCTGACGGTGTGCATTCCTGCATTCACCGACATCATGCTGGCCGTAACGTCGACGGTGCTCGCGTTTACCGTGAAGGTGGCGGAAGTGGTGACGGTAATCCCCGACGCCTGCATCTGAATGGAGTTGCCATTGCTGTCCTGCAGGCTGATGGAACCTGGCCCATCCGCAAGGGTGATGGATTGCCCGCCAGGCGTTTGCAGAGTCATCTTCTCCTGGCCGTCGGTGTCATCCAGCGTAATCTGCACGCCGTTGCGCGAGCGAATCGTCTTGATGTAGTTCTTGCCCGCGCTATCCATCGACTGTGGCGGCGAGTCCTGGCCATTCCACAGGCCGCCCACCACGCAGGGCTGTCTTGGGTCGCCTCCCATGAAGATCACCAGCACTTCATCGTTCACATCGGGAATAAACCATGTTCCGCGGTTATTCCCTCCCATCATCGTCGCCAGGCGGGCCCATGCCTCATATGAAGCGCCTTTCCCATCCGGCGACCACGGCAGCAATACCTTCACCCGGCCCTGCCCGTCAGGGTCTTTGATATTGCTGACCAGCGCTGGATAGGCGCCATAGAAGTGGCCGCCATATCCGCGCGGAACGCGGGCAGCTTCAACGTGGTCGATATAGTCTTCAGCGAGCATCATGACGTTGCGATTCCCGTCCGTTCCACGGCAAATTGAGTGCGGTAGCCATTCGTTGCGTCGAAGAGGTGCCGCACCCTGGTCACGTAATAGTTCCCGTCAAACATGGTTCCGGTGGCCTGCAATTGCAGCTTGGTGCCTACGCGCAGACGCGCGTCTCCTTCGGCTACGCCGGTCCCGGTCACGAAGCGTCGTGCGGCGCGGCGATATTCGCTTTCTGCAAGCGCCTGTGCCTCCTGCGCCGAAAACGGCAGGTCGTGCACGATCTGCTGATCGTGGCTGCCGATCGCAGATGCCATCACCGTGGCCCCTGCCTGGTCTCCATTCAGTTCCCCGGCAAGAACAGTCGCCGTGGCCCGATAGCTCAGTGCCTGCTTGCCCACGACATCCCATCCGCTCACGACAAAACCGCTGGCCTGGCTGGCGATATCCGCAAGCACTGAGAATTCCAGCAGGCCCTGCCCGAAGGTGAGAGTCACATCGTCGGTCTCGCGCTGGTTTCTGGACTGCACATTGAGCGTGCTGCCATCGATCCAGAGCTCGGCATCGATGGCGCGCGCGCGCTCCCGCAAAAAGGCCAGATCGCTCTGGTTGATCTGCGCCAGCACCCGGTAGGTCGGTCCGCTTACATTCACTTTGGTCTGCAGGCCATATTGCGAAGCGACAGTCTGAAACAGATCCGCGTCGCTCAGGTCCTCGAAGGTGCGCGTGCGCCGCGTAAGGCGCAGATCCTGCAGCCGGTCTTCAGCCAGCACCAGCAGCTCCGGCGGCCTGGAACGCAGATAGCGGCCTTCCATCCCCATCACCCTTCCCTGGAAGACAACTCCCGAAGCCTGCCCGCCCCCCATCGTGATCTTCAGGGACTTGCCAAAGTCGAAGAGCTGGCGGTCGAAATACAGGAAACCCACCGTGCTGCCCTTCGGGCCCCAGTTTGCAAAGGTCGCTTCACAGCGTGAAAGTCCGGCGGCGGTCTCCTCCACCAGCAGCTCCTGCAGCCCATCGCTCAAGGCAGACTGCAGCGTTCCGCCCAGCTCGATGCTTGGCCGCGCGCCATAGACTCCCGGAGTTACGCCGATATCTGGCATGGATACTCTTCCCTAGTGAGCAAACAGCCGCCACTTGGCGCGTGCTTCCCGCTCCCGGATGTCGGTGAGATCGAGAGGTTGAACCAACTGGGACGATGGTTGCGGCGACGCGGGCGCGGCTGCCGCAGGAGCCGGCGCACCCGGTGCTTCCAATACAACTTCGAGTTCGTTGATAATGACCGCCATCTCGCTTTCCTTCCGCGCGGCCCGCTGCGCTTGTTCTCGTCTGCTCCGCCGCGCCTAAACTTCACTTCGCCCGCAAAGCAAAATCTCTTTCGCCCTCAGCTCCCGATACTGAAGCTGGCGCTCGCCTGCGCTCCCGCAGCTCCATTCCCACTTGCGGTTGTCGTATCCACAAAGCCCAGGGAGACACCGCCGCTTGCGCCGCCCGAAGTTCCCAGAGTCAGACTGAGCGGTCCACTGGTCTGTGGCGTCACGCCCAGCTGTGCGCTTGCACTCGCCGACGCATTTGCTGAAACATTCACCAGCGCTCCCACTGCGAGGAGGCGCGGATTCTCAATGCCGTTCGCCAGCGCCAGAGACTGCCATCCCGGCGCACCCGGCTGTGCTGACGGACCTGAATTCGCCACCATCTGCTGAAAGGGCTTTCCTTTCTGCGCCAGCGAATACGGCTCGAGCCCGACAAAGTGCGGATTCTGCAGAGTCGCGGCATTTTCAGCCTTGTACTGGATCTCCTGCCTGGTGATGCTGATGGCCAGGCTGGAACGCAGCGCGTAGCCGTCAGCCGAGAAGAAATCAAGCGTTTCATCCAGGGAATCC
>JBAUCP010000185.1:0-8086 GCA_049677625.1 Occallatibacter sp.
AGTACTGGGCGTGGACGCAGACCGACGACTTCAAGCAGAAGATGACCAAGATCGTTCAGGCGCCGGACTTCCTCGACCACAACTACCTCTCCACCGAGCTGCGCGTTCCCGTTACGCTGCTGCAGACCAACGCGTGCAGTCCGCTGGCCACCAACGCCATCGCCGACAACATCTGGGACAATTTTTCTTCTCAGTCCTATAAGGATCTGCCTTCGGTGGGAACCATCACCTGGTACCAGCCCTACACGGGCGAACCAAGAACGTATGTGATGCCCGCCGGCGGCCGCGGCTATACGCGTCCGCCTTCGCTGGTGAGCCTGTGGTCCACAGCGCCTTTTCTGCTCAACAACAGCGTGGGCAAGTTCAACGAAGAGCCGGACGTGGCGAGCCGGCTCGATTCGTTCCAGGACTCCATCCAGAAGATGCTCTGGCCCGAGAAGCGCGACAAGGACGAGTTGCTGGGCGACAAGATCCCCGGCATGATTGACCGCACCACGCAGGACACCTACCTGCGCATCTCCTACGGCTATCTGCCCGATGCACTGCAAAGCCTGCGCGGCATTGCGCGGTTCTTCCCGTGGCTCATTGACGACAAGGATAAGATGATCCAGATCGGGCCCATCCCCAAGGGCACGCCCGTGGGCCTGCTCACCAACATCAACCCGCTCAGCGAAAGCACTGACCCGGCCGAACAGCTAGCGCACGACAAGCAACTGCTCGATCTGGTTGTGAAGATCAGCGGCGATCTCCAGAAGCTGCCGCCCGGAGCCACCGACGACCAGGCCCGCCAGGTATTTGCCAACCTGGTGGAGCAGATGCTCAGCCTGAGCAAGTGCCCTGACCTGATCGTGAACCGTGGCCACTACTTTGGGACGAGCCAATTTGCCGGCGGGGAGCCGGGGCTGAGCGACGCCGACAAGCAGGCGCTGATCGCATTCCTCAAGCATTTCTAGAGTTCTGATCGCTTGATATTGTACAAACCGTGGGTGCCCCAGGTCTCGCTTTTGAGACCTGGGATAGCACCATGCTCCAACTGCAATTTCATGCGCGGTAAGCTCAGTGCGCGTGGAGCATCTCCTCCGCTTGCGCCTGCAGCAGCAGCGTCTCCGCGTTGGGATTCTTTTCGAGCTTCTCCGCGTCCTGAAGGTAGCCGGCGTCATGATAGTGCATCGCTGCCAGTAGCAGCGGGTCCGTCAGGCTGTCCGGGGCAACTCCGTTGAGCGCCTGGTGCGTCCATGTTTTCTGGCCCTGTGCATAGGGCAGCAGATAGTCGAGCGCAGCGCGGATCGAAGCGCCATTCCGCGCCTTGTACGTCCACAGGTCCACGCCGGTCAGCCGATCCTCTTCGGCCAGTTGTTCCAGCGCCGTGAGGTTGAACACGGAATACGAGAACGACTTGGTGCGCTCCAGCTCCAGTGGCTCGCTGCCGTCCGGTTGAATCTGAAAAGCGATGCGTTTCGTCTCCGCGGTTTCAGCCACTGTGCGCGCCAGTTCTTTGTCGCCCAGAAACAGCGCGATGCCGGTGATCTGCTGGTCGTACCAGCTTCCGTGGTTGTTCTGCGCATCGGACTCGTCGCGGCCGTTCTTGCTGTTTTTGAGCCAGTCAAGATACTGCGAAAACCATTTGCGCAGCCCCACCTGATCGTCTTTGCTCAGGCTCGCCGAGCCTTCGAGCAGCGTAATCCCGTCCAGTATGCGCGGAATTCCGCGCACGTCAATCAACCCGGTGCCGCGGCCGTCGTTCACGCCCAGCACCGCCTGCGCGTAGTTCAGGTTGGGGTTCATGCGCGTCGCCGGATCGAGAAACCAGGTGCGCAACAGCAGCACGGCGCGGGCAGCGTACTCTTCCTTGCCCGTGAAGTAGTAGCCGAGCGCCAGCGCGTGAACCGCGTTCTGAACCTTGTTGAAATTTGCGTCGTCGGGCACCTTGTAGCGCTCCGGATTCGTTTCGCCGTCATGGCGGATGTAGGGCAGTCCGTCTTTCGTCGCCGGGTTCGGCCACCAATAAGGCGCCAGGCTCATGTAGTCGTGCTTGTCTCCGCTCGGCGGCGTGTCTTTCTTGTCCATCACGGAAAATGGCCCTTCGCTCATGGCCTTGTCCGCCTCCGCGCTAACTGCCGCAAGAACAGCCGCGCTGGGATGAGCCTTGGCGCTCAAGAGAAATCCACCATCGATTGCCAGGGTCGCGGGAGGCGCAGCCTGCACAATTGTTGGAACTCCGATCAAAATAGCCAAAATGGCAAGACGCATGCAAAATTCTCCCGGAAAATTCTGGTTGGGTGTCCCTTTGCTGGAGAGACGTCTGAGGCGCTTCGTTTGTTGCAAGCCGTGCTGCGCACCGGCGATTGTTATCGTTCGTTGAATCGGTTGCAATCGGAGAATAGCTAACTAAAGCGTTTCGAGGCCGCTACAGCCTCGCGAAATTATAATCCCGCGCGCGCCTCTGGCCTTTTCAACTGCCGGCTGCCAAGTGTGGCGCTTCGGGTGTATGATTTTTCCGCTGCGGTGATCCTGGCGCTTTCGCTGGCAATTCACCGCTGATTTTCCTGCGTCTTTCTTGAAGCAGGTCCTTGAAGCAGGTCCTGGCCGCACCGGCGAACCGGATGGGAAGTCCGTTCCCGTGGCGCAGCCCAAGCGGAACACCGAAGGGGGTATTCACTATGGCGACATTGACAGCAACGCATCCCGGCAAGCTCAGCGATAACGTAAGCTTTCGCCCACGTTACGGCAACTACATCGGCGGCAAGTGGGTCGAGCCCGCTTCCGGCCAGTACTTCGAAAACATCACACCGATTACCGGAAAAACCTTCTGCGAGATACCGCGCTCCAATGCGCAGGACATCGAGCGCGCTCTCGACGCGGCCCACGCCGCCCGCGAATCCTGGGGCCGCACCAGTCCCGCGCAGAGAGCGGTGATCCTGAACCAGATTGCCCAGCGCATGGAAGAGAACCTCGACATCCTGGCGCTGGCCGAGACCTGGGACAACGGCAAGCCCATCCGCGAGACCACGGCCGCCGATCTTCCCCTGGCCATCGACCACTGGCGCTACTTTGCAGGCTGTATCCGCGCCCAGGAAGGGTCGGTCTCCCAGATCGACGATGACACCGTCGCGTATCACTTCCACGAGCCTCTCGGCGTGGTGGGCCAGATCATTCCCTGGAACTTCCCGATTTTGATGGCTACCTGGAAGCTCGCGCCCGCGCTCGCCGCCGGCAACTGCGTCGTGCTCAAGCCGGCCGAGCAGACTCCGGCCAGCATTCTGGTCTGGGCTGAGCTGGTGGGCGATCTGCTGCCTCCCGGCGTGCTGAACATCGTGAACGGCTTCGGGCTTGAAGCTGGCAAGCCGCTGGCCTCGAACTCGCGCGTGGCCAAGGTCGCCTTCACCGGCGAAACCACCACCGGCCGGCTCATCATGCAATACGCCAGCCAGAACCTGATTCCCGTCACGCTCGAGCTGGGCGGCAAGTCACCCAACATCTTCTTCGCCGACGTGCTCAACGAAGACGACGACTTTTTCGATAAAGCCATCGAGGGCTTCGTGATGTTCGCGCTCAACCAGGGCGAGGTGTGCACCTGTCCCAGCCGCGCGCTCATTCAGGAGAGCATCTACGACAAGTTCATGGAGCGCGCGCTCAAGCGCGTGGCGGCCGTCAAGCAGGCCAACCCGCTCGATAGCTCCACCATGATCGGCGCGCAGGTGTCGAACGAGCAGCTCGAAAAGATCCTGAGCTACATCGACATCGGCAAGCAGGAGGGCGCCGAAGTGCTGGCCGGCGGCCATCGCGCGCGTCTGGGCGGCGAACTGGAAGAGGGCTTCTACGTTGAGCCCACCGTCTTCCGCGGCCACAACCGGATGCGTATCTTCCAGGAAGAGATCTTCGGACCGGTCGTCTCCGTAACCACATTCAAGAACGACGAAGACGCGCTGGCCATCGCCAACGACACGCTCTACGGCCTGGGCGCGGGCGTCTGGAGCCGCGATGCCAACCGCTGCTATCGCTTCGGCCGCGGCATCCAGGCCGGCCGCGTGTGGGTCAACTGCTATCACGCGTATCCGGCGCACGCAGCCTTCGGCGGATACAAGCAATCGGGCATCGGCCGCGAGACGCACAAGATGATGCTCGACCACTACCAGCAGACCAAGAACATACTGGTGAGCTATAGCCCCAAGAAGCTCGGCTTCTTTTAAACCGGTGGCTCTGAGCCGGCCACGAACTACGGGTGCCCCAGGTCTCGATTCTGAAACCTGGGAAAGCACGAACCATCATCCACGCCGAGGCCGCCATGTCCGAACTCCCACAACAAGTCCTGGCAACCGACCTCGCAATCCATCTGATCCGCGTCCTGCGCCAGAAGCACGGGATGCTCATGTTCCACCAGTCCGGCGGCTGCTGTGACGGCAGCTCGCCCATGTGCTACCCGCGCGGCGAGTTTATCGTGGGCGACTCCGATGTGCAGCTCGGCGAAGTCGATGGCGAGCCCTTCTACATGAGCCGCAGCCAGTTCGAGTATTGGAAGCACACCCAGCTCATTCTCGACGTGGTCTCCGGCCGCGGCGGTCAGTTCTCACTCGACAACGCCGAAGGCATGCGCTTTCTCATCCGCTCGCGCGTCTTCGACGACGCGGAGATTGGCGAGCTGCGCGCCGCCGGCCGCATCTGATCCCGAGCATATTCCAGGCTGCACCAGGTCGCTCCTGATCAAGAATCCGGAGTTGGTTTCCAAATCAAATTACCCAAGTTACTATCACATCGCGCAGCATAGTAACTAAAGCGGTGATCACGTTAGATAGTTACCATATTTTCAGTCGTTTACAGCGTTTTTGCCCCTCCCGCAGACGCTCTTTCCGTGCTACTGTTTGAGAATCCCGCCGATCTTTTCGTGCGTCTTCCACAACGGGACGGGCCCGGAAAAATTCGTCCCGATCGGTGTATCAGATAGAGCAGTTTCGTAAGTTAGCCGTTCAAAGTTTGTAGCAAACCATAGATAGTGCAAGGTTCGCCTATGAGTGCAGTGTCAATTCCAGACGCGGTCGCGATCTCCTTCGCCGGCCAGAGTGATCGCGGAATGGTGCGAGAAGAAAATCAGGACTCAGTGCTTCACACCGGCACGGGTCTCGGCGATCTGCTGATCGTCGCCGATGGCATCGGCGGTTATGCAGGCGGAGGCGTGGCCTCGCGCATGGCGGTGGAAACCATCTCCTCGTATGTCTCGGGCATGCCCACCTTTTTTCCGCCTGAAATTGCTATTGAAGAAGCCGCCAGCCACGCCAACGCCGCCATCGCCGCGGCGGCCAGCGAGCCGGACTCTCCGAACAGCCACATGGGCACCACGGTGGTGGTTGCGCTGCTGCGCACTGACTCCGATCGCGCGCGTGCGCCGGTGCAGGCGCTGATCGGCCACGTTGGCGACAGCCGAGCGTACCTGCTCCACAACGGGCGGCTGGCCCGCCTCACCCGCGATCACTCTGCCGTCCAGGAGCTGATTGACAGCAATCTCCTCACGGAGGAGGAGGCGCACGCGCATCCTGACGCCTCCATGCTCACGCGCTGTCTTGGCCACGAGCCGAATGTCCAGATTCAGATCCGCGAGGTTCCGCTCGAGGTTGGCGACACCTTGCTGCTGTGCTCTGACGGCCTGTGGGGCTACGTCCCCGAGCAGGAGATCGAACGCGTTCTGGCCCGGCCGGCGCTCGATGTGGAGGCCGCATCGCAGGCGCTTCTCGATCTGGCTCTCTCCGCCGGTGGGCACGACAACGTCGGCATCCAACTGGCGCGCATTGGAGTACCGGGCGTCCGCACAGTTGCTCGCGCGCCCGCTTTCACGCCTGCGCCAACGCTCGTGGAGCCTGCGTCCGAAACCGTTCGCGCATCTGCATTCGAGCCTGTTCGCATATTCGAGCTCGCGCCCGCTCGCTTCTCAGTGCCCGAGCCGGTTCGCGTGCCCGCACCCGAGCCCGAACAGCCGGCGTTCTTGTCCGCAGCACCTTCACCCGATCCCTCACCCGCTCCGGCGCCCGCGCCGGTTCCGGCTTTCAGAACCGCGCCGCCGCCCGTTCCCACGCCCGTGCGCGTAATCGAACTGTCCTCTAAAACCAAAACCAATCCCGCGCACTATGCGGATTCCCTCATGCTGCCTGAGTTGATCGTCGTGCCTAATATTGAATCCATCTCTGCCCTCAAATTGTCCGTAGCCGCCATGCGCGAGTCCGTCCGGCCGCAAGCCGGATTCGCCCGGCTTGCCGTTATCTTTCTTCTGGCGTTTATTGCGTCAAGCACGCTTGCCTATGTCGCTCTGATCAACGGCTGGTTCAGCATTCGGTGACAGGCCTTAAATCTCAGTCGCAATCACGCAGTTGCGTCCGCTGCTCTTGGCCTTGTAGAGCGCGCTGTCGGCGGCCTTGATCAGCTCTTCGTACCCGGTTGGGAATCCCGAGGCCACGCCAAAGCTGGCCGTCATCTGGATCGGCCGGCCGTCGCTGGCGATCTGCGCCGACTCGACCGACATGCGAAGCTGCTCGGCGCGCAGGCGGGCGCTGGAAAAGTTCGAGCCCGGCAGAATGAGCAGGAACTCCTCGCCGCCGTAGCGGCCCACCCAGTCGTAGGAGCGCACAGACCGCAGCAGGATCACGCCCATCTCCTTCAGCGCAAGGTCGCCCGCCGGATGCCCCAGCGTATCGTTGATCTGCTTGAAGTGATCCAGGTCCACCAGGATTACGCTCAGCGGAATCTTTTCCCGGCGGGAGCGCTGCACCTCAATGCGCAGCCGCTCCACGATGATGCGATGGTTCCACAGGCCGGTGAGGTCGTCGTGTTCGGCAAAGTGGCGCATCTGCTCGCGCGCCCGCAGCAGCTCGGCTTTCTCGCGTTCCAGGTCTTCGGTGCGCCGCTGCACAGCCAGCTCCAATTGCTGCTTCTGGCGCAACAGCAAATGGATGCGCCAGCGCCAGACCTGCACCACGGCCAGCGCCCCCAGCAGCGCCGCCGCCAGCAACAGCCACCCACTCTGCCACCAGCGCGGCGCGATCCGAAAATCGATCTCCGCAATGGCCGAGATCGCGCCATCGCTCGTGTCCACTGCCTGGGCCTGGAAGCGGTAGTTTCGCGGCTCCAGGCGCGGATAGCGCAAGGTCTCTTCCGCTGTTTCCACCCACTCCGATTCCAACCCCAGCAACCGGTAGCGAAAGTGAATCCGGTACGCATCGCTGAAGTTCATGGAGGCCAGCGACACGGTAAGCGGATCCGCGCTCCAGCCGATGCGCGCCCGGTTGGCCACTGCGCGCGAGCCGAAGTAGATATCCGAGATGGCAGGCGGGTGCAGCACGAAGGTAGGCTCCGCATCCGGCCGCATCATGTGCGCGAGCCCGCCGGAGGTGCCGATCCAAAGGCTGCCGTCCGAATCCTCAGTCAGCGCGTAGGCGTCGGTGTCGTTCCAGACCAATCCGTCGTTCTGCGTAAAGCTGCGCCAGCTTTGGCCGTCAAAGGCCGTCAACCCGGCATCCTGCGCGACCCAGAGCCAGCCGCGATGGTCGAGCAGAAGCGCCACTACCTGGTCGGACAAGAGGCGAGGCCGCGCAAAGTGCTGCGCCTCCGTGATCCGGTTGTTTTCCACGCGCAGGCGCAGGATCCCCGGAAACGCGCCGGAGGCCCATACGACGCCATCTTTGCCCACAGCCAGTTGGTAAGGATTCACGCCCGGCAAGCCCGGGTCGATCCTCTTCCAGCCGGCCACGTCTTTGCGGTACAACCCGCCGTCCGATGCAGCCCACAGCCGGCCCGAATCATCCAGGTTCAGGTCAGTGAACCGCTGGGTGATCCGGGCAAACGCGGGGTCGTTCACCAGAACCGGAGGCTGGTCTTTCGCGCCCGTGTCCACCGTGAAAAGTCCGGCGCCGGTGGCCACCCACAGGCGATGGCCGTTGTCGCGCAGAATCCGATAGACCTCCGGAACCGTCCACTGCCTGCCGGCAAGCGTCTTCTCGTCGATGCGCACCAGGCTGCCGGCCGCGCTGCCCATCCACACGCTGCCGTCATCGCTCTCCACCAGTGAAACGGCGCGCACCGTAGAGATGCTATTGCTCTGCCA
>JBAUCP010000186.1:0-4279 GCA_049677625.1 Occallatibacter sp.
GCACCTGACGTTGCGCGACTTTGAGGTTCAGTTTCGGCTGCAGCAGAGCCATAAATGGAACTCGTTCCCCGTTTGGACCTGTTCTGAGTGTAATCGTGTGAGAAAAGCTTAAAGCGGAATATGTCTCACTTCAAATCACTCGTTTCGGTCATATGTTCCGGTTTGGGCAATGGTCCATTTGGGAATATCTGCCTTGTATCGCACGCGATGCGCCCGGTTGCAGCCATACTGCGGCCGGGTATCGGCTCTCTCATCCCAGCGAGAACCCCTCGCCCAGATAGACGCGCCGCACCTCCATGTCGTTGCCCAATTCGTGCGGCGTTCCCTGGCGGAAGATCTTTCCCTCCGCAATAATGTACGCCCGGTCAGTCACGCTCAGCGTCTCGCGCACGTTATGATCCGTGATCAGAATCCCGATTCCCCCCGCCTTCAGGTCGAAAATGATCTTTTGCAGCTCCAGCACCGCAATCGGATCGATCCCGCTGAACGGCTCGTCGAGCAGAATGAAATTCGGCTGGATACACAGCGCCCTTGCAATCTCCACGCGCCGGCGCTCGCCGCCGGAGAGCGCGTAGCCGCGGGTGGTGCGAATGTGGCCCAGGTTGAGCTGGTTGATCAGCCGGTCAGCCCGCGTCCTCCGCTCGCGATTGTTGAGCGGCTGCGCCTCCAGTACCCCGAGAATATTCTCTTCCACCGTCAGCTTGCGAAAAACCGACGGCTCCTGGGGCAGATAGCTGATGCCGAAGTTGCGTGCCCGCAGGTACATGGGAACGTCCGTGATCTCGGTCTCATCGACCATCACCCGGCCTGTCTCCGGCGCCACCAGCCCCACGATCATGTAAAAGCTGGTCGTCTTGCCGGCGCCGTTGGGACCCAGCAGCCCAACCACTTCGCCGCGGGAGATCTTCAGGTTCACGCCGCGAACAACCTGCCGTCCCTTGTAGCTCTTGCCGATTCCCTCGGCCGAAAGTGTCTCCATTAAACTCTTAGACTCGCTTCTGCCTTACTTCGGCGCGGTCGTCTTGGTTCTTGTCTCTTCGGGGCCGCCTTCGATACTGACGCTATCATCGCGGCTATGGAAAATCAAAGCCTGCCCGGTTACGCTTCCGCGCTCCGGATCGGTCATCTTCGGCGGGACGGCCGGCGTTCCGGTCAGAACGTAGTTGCCGTCCGCTTCCGTATAGACCAGCTGCTCGCCCGTGCCGCGCCGGCCCTGCGAGCTTACCACCACCTGGCCGGTCGCCGTCATGCGCTCCACCTGGGTCTGGCCGCCGGCCGGCGTCAGCTCCAGCTCCACGCTGTTCGATACCGTAGTCGCGGTGCCGGTTTCAGCCGTCACGGTGCGCAGAATATCGCCTTGCATTACCGCCTTGCGCTCCAGGTCGGAGTACCACAGGCCGCCTCCGCGCACGCGAATCACAGCCGGCGCAGACGGCCGTCCCGTCCCGCCGGGGGCGCCCTCCGGCTTGGCCGCGCTCACCAGCACCGCAAGCACCGGGTTCGCCCGGTCCGAGCTCACTGCCGTCAGCGTCTGTTTCTGGCGGTCAATCTCGATAAACGGCGCGGTGACTGAGTTCACCTGCTGCCAGAGCCGCGCATTTCCGCTGAAAACAGCATCCCCCGTTGCCTGGTGCAACTCGGCCTCGGCGGCCACTACGTGAGCCGGCCCCTGCCCGCCCAGGGTCATGCCGGCCTGACGCGGGCCCGGCTGGCCGCCGGCATTCATCCATGTGGCCTTCACATCGCCGTGCGCAAACGCGTCGCCCGACTCCTGCGTCACGTCGATCTTCTCCGCGGTCAGCTCCAGCCCGCCATCCACCACCCGCGGGCTTCCGGTCAGGTGCAACCACTGGCCCGCACCTTCATACACGGCGTGTGCGGCGGTAGCGCGCAGCATCGGTTGCGGCTGCGCGGGTTGCGGCTGCAACGCGCCCGGTTTGGGCGCCGGCTGCTGCACCAGCGTCACATGCCCGTCAAGCGCAGCCGACTGCACCTGCGACGGCGCTGCTGCGGCTGTCGCCGGCCCCGGTTTCGACGCTGGCTTTGCCCCGCTCACCGGCGCAAAGCGCGTCTCCAGCCGGTCGCCAGTGGCGATCTGGTGCGTCCCCGTAGCCGTAGTCTGCTCCATGCTGGCATGACCCACGCCGGTCATCGCGGTCAGCGAGGATGCCGGTCCGAAGACGCCAGTTACCACATCGGCCTCGAGCTTTTCGTGCGACGGCGCCTCGTCGCCGCGCTGGCTCGTCCCGGTAATCACCACCCCTCCCACGCCGCGCATCGACGCCGGCTCAACCTGGCTATGTCCCTTGCCTTGGCCCAGGTCGCGAAACTCCACCTCTGCCGACGGCGAGCGCCATGTCCGGCTCATCCGCACCGGAACCGGTTGCCCCTTCACCGCAGCCTGGCTCGTTTCCTCACTCGCAAGTTCCACGCCCTGCTCCATCTGCATGTCATGCAGCTCGCCCTGGGGCGTGAACTCGATCTCCGCCATCGGCGACGTTCCGTGCACCGTCCGCGCGCCGTTGGTCGAGTCCATCGTGACGCCGCCTTCCAGCCGTCCATGGCGCGGCCCATTGTGCTCGTCGAAGTCCATCGTGCCCTTCGGCGCCGCAAGATGCCCGCCGGTCGCAGTCGACAGCGTAAAGCCGCCCATGGCATAGAGCCGCTGCGCCGTCCCATCTTCGCGGAACAGGATTTTGGCGTCCGCCGCCGTCGCCTGCCCGCCGCGATACTCCGCCGTCGCCGCGCTCAGGTCGCATACATCCGAGTTCCGGTCGAAGTCCGCATAGCCGGCGTGAATCTCCACCAGATCGGCGCCGCGCCGCGTCGTCAGCTCCACCGCATGGTTCAGCGAAAGAAAGCCGCGCTGCGAGTCGTAAGTCGCGCCCATGGAGCTGCCGCTGCCCTGCGCCATGGAAAAATCCACGCGCTGCGCTGTCGTGGCCGAGCCGCTCTGCTGGTCGAAGGTCAGCCCGCTTGTCTTCACGTGAATCTCACCGCCGGCCGCCGCCTGCGCCGTCGCGGCCATCGGATTTTTTGTTCCTTTTGGACTGGCGAGTTGCTCAGGGGAGGCTTTGGGCGCAACCGCCGGCGCCACGCTGGGGCGCATCAGCGTGATCTCCACCGGCCCCGCCGCGGTAGCCGTGCCGCTCTTCTGGTCGTACTCAAACTCGCTGCCCTCGATGCGGTCCACGCGGCTGCCGTCCGTGCCGTAGAGCTCGATCTGCACATCGTGCAGCAGGGCGTGATCGTTCTTGAGCTGCACCACCTTCGACGCATGGATCTTGAACAGCGTGTGCCCGCCGTGCGCCTGCGTATAGGTAACGCCGTTGGCCTCCTGCTCGATGTCGATGCCCAGCCGCTTGGGAATGTCGCGCCGGCTGAACGGGCTGCGGAACCGTCCGACGGCCAGAAAAGCGCCCAGCGCCACCACCAGCAGTACGCCCGCGGCCAGCACCAGCGTCCGCATCCGCTCAATGGTGAATCTCACGCGTCAATTCCTCATTCCCAGCCGCGCCGCCAGCCGCTGGGCAAGGCTCTCGCCCAGCTCGCTCCACAGCAGCCGCGCCGTGGCGCCCGAGCCTTTCTCCACCGCGGCCGTCAGCTCCACAAGCTGGCGCACGTTTTCTTCCACGTGCCGCGCGCCCACTTCGTCCAGGTCGGCGTCTTCTTCGAGGAACGGCGTATCCGAGCCAAAGTCGATGCGCAGGTGCCCATCCTGCTCGTACGCGCCCTCGTCAAAGAGCGGGCCGAAGCCCGTGACCCGCACCAGCCGCGGCTCGCGCACCCAGTGGGGATCGAGCGCCGCAGCACCGGTTTCCAGCTCCCACAAGCTCCACCCGATCTGGAACTCGTAAGCGTAGTCGTCGTGGAGCAGCTCAAGCGCCTCTTCGACGGCCTGGCCTGGTTCCGCGCCGCGCTCACCGCGCCCATACACCCGCTGAAAGACCGGCGTCTCGCTCCAGTTGACCGGCCAAACCGTGGCCGCGTAGACGCGTGCCTCGCCCCCATGCGCGGCAAAAGCGCCCAGAGCCGCCACGAGCTTGTCGGGGAGCGACGCAATGCGCAGATTCGGGTACCAGAGACTCAAATAGAGCGTGTCAGACATCTCTCTTGATTTTAGACGCCGGGCACCCTGGGATTGCCGCCGCTGAAGATGTGGAAAGGCTCCGTGGGTGGATTCAAGGGCGGGTATGCACAAACACCCCGTGCCCCATCCTTGCGACGTAATTTGTCGAAAGGGTTGGAAACCGCAACCATCACCTCAGCACGAAAATGG
>JBAUCP010000187.1:0-13922 GCA_049677625.1 Occallatibacter sp.
GACTTCAAGCGGCTTTTCTGACGCGGCAAACGGCTCCCCGCACTCGATAAGCAGAATCTGCGGGGTCACGATTCGGTAATCGGAGAGCTTCTTGCACGTCAAGTTCGTCGTCGAGCACACCGCCGCGGCCGGCCACAGAAACAGCAGCGGGACGATCGAGAGGATGGATAGTTTCCTTCCAGGCATCAAGCGTGCTCCATATCAGGGAACATGCGCACTATATGTAGAGACAAGCTGGGCCACCGTCTTGAGGCTTCCGTTGGGCGCAAAGTTCTGTGCCGTCAGGGTAATGTCGGCCTTGGGCGCATGCTGAAACTCCGTATTGAGCAGCTTGGCCAGGCCGTCTGAGCCGCCCTGTTCGAAGGGAAAGTCGTGATTCCCTGTATTTATGGTTCGATCCCAGATGTCCGTCAGTTGATCGGCATCGGCGAAGGCGGTGGAACCGGACCACTCCGCGACCACGGAATGGACTCGCTCAGGAACCGGAGCAGGTTTTCGGATGCCGAGGGTTGTCATCATTGAGCTAAAGGTTCCCCGCAGGAAGTCCGGCGCGAACAACCCCAGAGCAACCAACAAAATCACAGCTCCGACCAGACCACTTACGTAATCCCTGGAGGTGATCTTCATTGCTTCCAAGCGCCCGACGAGATAAGAGTGGTGTTGCCGAAAGTGTATCCGATGCAATGGTGAGTGTAAATGGAATGCGGGGAGACCTGGAATGGCCGCCAACCGGACCAGGCGCTGGCGGCCAAGGGAAAGGGGCTAGCTGCGCTGCGGCAAAGGCAGCGAGAGAGGCAGCTTGCGAGGGTGACGCTGGCTCTTGCGGATGCTCGCCGGATCAGCGGATGCGGCGGTTGCCAGCTCGCCGCTGCGAGCCTCAAACCACTGCATCCAACTCAGGAAGGTCAGCACCTCGGCTACGCCATCGGGGTCGTCGATGCTGTAGCGTGTATAGGGCCGCGACCCGACCCGCAGCTCCGGCATGCCCTCCTTGCTATGCACCCATTCGGTCTTTCCGGCAAAATATACGTGGTTATTGATGACGACGCCGTGACCTTGCGGGATCTGATCATATATAGATACACGGATGTCGAGATTCCGGCAGCAGGACTTGGCCTTGAGGCTGTAAATTTCGGCGAGCGTCGTCTCGCAGCGAGCGGCCCATTCACCTGCGCCCCGGGCACGTAGATGGTCAGGCTGCACCAGCGCGATGCGGAAGGTGACGGTCTGCTGCGGAAAGCGGCGGCACCACTCCTGCAGCTTGGGCTGGAAGAAGCCCCAGGAATAAAAGGCTGCAACCACCTGAAGGCGGATGTCGAGATTCTGCCCAGCCAGCAGAGGCCGCAGGCACTCCGATTCAATGAAAGGTTCACATGCGGCGAAGTTCTTGAGTTTCATGATCCGCTTCTGTCCATTCGCGGTCAGCGAGGAGACCAGACGGATCAGGGTGTCGAAGTGACTGTTCGCCTTGTCCTGAAACGAGATGAAGAGCTTGATCAGCAGGCCCATCGTGAAGAGCGAAATGGCCACCCGGTATGGGACGCTCGGAATCAGCGGAGTCAGAACCCAGGCCTGCAATGCGATTACGAGAGCAATCGCCTGAGCCTTGTTGAGGCTCGTTTTGTAGCGGGTGATCTCGGCGGCTTCCACTCGCAAGGGCTTTTCGCTACGCCCGCCCTTGGGCGCGGGTCTCACTCGAGAAGAAGTGAGACCGGTCCAGTCGCCCTCGGAACTCTCGGATTTGCTTCCGTCTTCCATCTGCTTGAAAACGTCTTGATTCCAATCATCGGTCCATTCAGTGCGGTCCATATCGACCTCCCTCGTTTTGGACTGTCTGCATCCTTGTGGTGGCGCGGGTCCAATGCTGCGGCCGGCTTAAGCGGCCTTGCGGCGGCTGTGTTCCGGGTTACGAACTTTTTCAGTGCGGCTCGGCAAAGAAGCCGGCAGGGGCTCGCCGGCCTCCCATTTTGCTCCCAGTTCCAGTTCCAGGTAGAGCTGCTGCTTCCACATTTCTGTCCAGGTCATAAGCGCCTCCCGTTGTTCTCTATCAGATGCCAGCCGAATTTCGTGCAGCAAATGAATTAAATATTGATTTATATTATTTATTATCAATATGTTATAGATATACATAAACTGCTTAGCGCAGTTTATGAGTATGTCCTGGGTTATGATGCGATCATGGACTTCAAAGAAGCAGCAAAAACCGTCATCGCGGTGCTCCTGGCCGCTTTGCGGGAGGGCGACTTCTGGAAAATCGACCGTCAATACGCACACCAGGCTCTGGACCTCGCGGCGAGCCGGCCCGACGAGGAGGTGCTGTCAATGCGGCTCCGCTCGCTGGTTGCGGAGGTGGCTGACCGGCGCGGATGGTGGTCCGACGTTGAAGCCAAGGCACTTACAAACCTTGAGGCTATTCGAGCGCGATTCGACGAGCGAGGCGCAATCGTGCTGCCGCACATGCCGGAGTGGCACTGGTTTCGCCAGGCCGGATGGTTGTTGTTGCAGGACGTGCGCCGGGTGCATCGATCGGATGGCAGGGGGAAGATGGCGGCTGAGCGGCACCGGCTGGCGGCAGAAGAGGCCCTCAAGCTGGCCAGGAAGCTGCAAAGCCATTTGCGGGATGTTCTCCCGGAAGAGCGGAATCACGAGGTGCTTTACCGGGTGGCGTTCAGCATCGCCAGGCATTGTCAGGCTCTGGAGCGCTATGAAGAGGCGGAAACTGAGCTCAGCATTGCCCTGCACCATTGCTGCTGCCATCGAGACGAGACCGCTCAAAGGCTGCTGCTTCTGGAGAAGAGTGACGAAGATTACCAGGTAAAAATGGCCAGATTGAAGGCCAAGCAGAGCTTCACTCTGTTCAACACGACGGTAGTTGTGGCGAACATCGGACGGATCGACGTTCAGCGGGGCAAATTGAACGAGTCGATTCCGCAGTTGATGATCGCGAGAACGCTGCTGCTGGATTCGAAAGACATTGTGATGCGCGGTTTCGTCGATCTGCAACTGGGCTCCGTCTACCGTCAATTGGGTGCGCCCACCTTCGCCAAGGCAGACGGGACCAGTATGCCCGATCCAAAGGAGTTGCTGGACTCAGCGGTTGAAAAATTCAGAACCGCGCAACACCGCCAACTGGAAGCCAGGGCCAAATTAGAGCTGGCTCAACATTTATATGGACTGGCTACCCATGCCGGTAATCCCGAGGAATCGAGGGCCTGGCTGAATGCAGCGAAAGGCCGGTTGGCCGAAGGATCCCGAGAGGCTGCGGCCGCAACGATTCCGGGCCCGGGCCGCCGGGTGGAGAGATGGGACGCGGAACGGCAGCTTTTGCTGGCGCGCATCGAGCGCGTGGAACAGGAGATTGACGACGGGCGAGCCGGCGGTCTTGCGGAAGTGACAAAGCACACGATGGAGGCATTGCACAAGTCAGACGAAGCCGGGCAAAAGGATGTTCAGGTGGTTGCCCGGCTGGTGCTGGCAGAGCTTTGCACGGATGCCTCCAGATTCGACGAAGCGCTAAGGTACTGCGAGGAAGCCGAGCAACTTGACCCAAGAGATAAGGCAGACCAGGCCTGGCTGTTTATTCTTTCGGCTTATGCATGGCTCAAGCAGGGCGACCGGGCGGCAGCCGATTCCTATCTGAAGAGATGGAAGAGTATCGAGAAAGAAGCCGAGAACGTCCACATCCGGAAAAAGGCTGAGAAGATTGAACGCAAGATGCAGCAGATGGAGCCCTGCTACTATGTGCGCTCAGACCAGGACCTCAATTATAAAAAGCGCGTTCAGGAGCTGAAGGACTTCCTGGTGCAGAGTGTCGAGCCGACCGGCACGTTGGACCAGCAGGCCCAGCGACTGGGTCTTAAGAGGCAGTCGCTGGCCAACTTGCGCAACAAGATGATTCGAAGAAAGAAACTGAAGGGGGCAGCCACCGCCGGCAAATGACGGATGCGATTCAGTCCCCGGCTCCAGCATTTTCGATCTGAGTGCAAGGGAAAATTCGGGTGCCCCATCCTTTGCGCGTCTTCTGCGAAAAGGGTGGGAGAGCACAACTCTCAATCTTGACCGTAGACATTCAAACCGAAAATGCTCTAACCGCCAGAGGATAAGAGTGCTTCGTTGGCCTGGTGCAGGTGCTGGAGTGCGTAGACGGTGGTGGTGTGCTTTTGCATCGCGGCAATCCCTTCGGCCGCGGCCTGCGCGGCGGCGATGGTGGTGATGGTGGGCACGCGCGCCGTTACCGCAGCCCGGCGGATGGCCTTCTCGTCGAAGAACGTGTCCTGCCCGCGCGGGGTGTTGATGATGAGCTGGATCCGTGCGCCCTTGATCAGGTCCACCACGTTCGGCCGGCCCTCCTTCACCTTGAAGACCCGCTCGGCGTTAAGGCCTGCATCCTCAAGCGCATTGGCCGTGCCCTCGGTGGCCACAATCTTGAACCCGAGGTGGACGTAGCGCCGGGCCAGCTCAATGGCCGCGGCCTTGTCATGGTCGTTCACACTGAAGAAGACTGTGCCGCCGGTGGGCAGCACCTGGCCGGCTGAGAGCTGCGCCTTGGCAAAGGCCTCGCCAAAGCTGGCCGCCACACCCATCACCTCGCCCGTCGACTTCATCTCCGGGCCCAGCACCGTATCCACGCCGGCAAACTTGTTCCAGGGGAAGACCGGCGACTTCACGTAATAATGAGTGCCCGTGCCCAGGTCCTTGCCGGAGGCGAGCTGCTCGGGCAGCAGATCGCGGAGCTTGCGGCCCGTCATGAGCCGCGAGGCGATCTTGGCCAGCGGAATGCCGGTAGCCTTCGAGACGTAAGGAACGGTCCGCGAGGCGCGCGGGTTCACCTCGATAACATATATATTGTCGCGGCCCTCTGCGTCCTTCTGGATGGCGAACTGGAGATTGACCAGCCCGACGACATTGAGCGCGAGCGCCAGCTTCCGGGTGTAGACGCGCAGGGTTTCGAGCGTCGGCTCGGCGATGCTCACGGCCGGCAGCACGCAGGAGGAGTCGCCCGAGTGGATGCCGGCCTCCTCGATGTGCTGCATGATGCCGGCGATCAGAACATCCTCCGAATCGCAGAGAGCGTCCACGTCCACCTCGACCGCATTCTCGAGGAAATGGTCGATCAGCACCGGCCGCTCCTGGGAGTACTCGACGGCCTCATGCATGTAGCCCGACACGGCCTCGGCGTCGTAGGCCAGGACCATCGCCCGGCCGCCCAGCACGTAACTCGGCCGGACCAGGACCGGGTAGCCAATGCGCTCGCCCACGGCGAGAGCTTCCTCGACGCTGGTAGCGGTGCCGCCGGGAGGCTGCGGAATCCGCAGCTCGTCGAGCAGCTTGCCGAACCGCTTGCGGTCCTCGGCCAGGTCAATCGACTCGGGCGAGGTGCCGATGATGGGAACGCCGGCCGCGCGCAGCCGCTGGGCAAGGTTGAGAGGCGTCTGCCCGCCGAACTGCACAATCATGCCGATCTGGGCGCCGGACTGCGCCTCGTGGTTGTAGACGGCCAGCACGTCTTCAAGCGTAAGCGGCTCAAAATAAAGCCGGTCGCTGGTGTCGTAATCAGTCGAAACCGTCTCCGGGTTGCAGTTGACCATGATGGTCTCGTACCCATCTTCCTTGAGTGCGAAGGCCGCATGGCAGCAGCAGTAGTCAAACTCGATGCCCTGCCCGATCCGGTTCGGCCCAGAGCCCAGGATGATGATCTTCGGCTTGTCGGTCGGCGGCGCCTCGTCTTCTTCGTCGTAAGTCGAATAGAGATAAGGCGTCATCGACTCGAATTCGGCGGCGCAGGTGTCCACCAGCTTGAAGACCGGCCGGATCCCGTGGCTTTCGCGCAGCTCGCGCACCTGCTTCACGCCCTCGTGCCCTTCGAGCTTCCACTCGGTGGCGATCCGTTCGTCGGAGAGCCCCATCCGCTTGAGGCGGCGCAGATGCTCCTCACCTATATTGATAGGGGTCGTTTGTGCGATGGCCATCTGGGCCAGGGTGATTTCGCGGAGCTGGTGCAGGAACCAGGGGTCCATGCCCGTCAGCCGCGCCACCTCGCGGACCGTCATGCCGCGCTCGAAGGCGTACCGGAGATAGGCCAGCCGCTCCGGCCTGGGCGTGACCAGCATCTGCGTAAGCCGCCTTGGTTCAAGCACTTCCGCGCCGGTCTTCCTGCCGGTTTCGAGCGCCCGCCAGGCCTTCATCAGCGCTTCCTTGAAGGTGCGGCCCATGGCCATCACCTCGCCCACTGACTTCATCTGCGGGCCGAGGATATCGTCGGAGCCGGGGAACTTCTCGAACTGCCACTTGGGAATCTTGACCACAACGTAGTCGATCGTCGGCTCAAAGCAGGCCGGCGTCTTGCGGGTAATGTCGTTCGGAATCTCGTCCAGCGTGTAGCCCACGGCCAGCTTGGCGGCGATCTTGGCGATCGGGAAGCCGGTCGCCTTGGACGCCAGCGCCGAGGAGCGCGAGACGCGCGGATTCATCTCGATCACCGTCATCCGGCCGTCGACTGGATTGATGGCAAACTGGACATTCGACCCGCCGGTTTCGACGCCGATCTCGCGCATCACGGCGATGGCAGCGTCACGCATCTTCTGGTACTCGCGGTCGGTAAGCGTCTGCGCCGGAGCCACCGTGATGGAGTCGCCGGTGTGCACGCCCATCGGGTCAAAATTCTCAATCGAGCAGATAATAATGACGTTATCCGCCAGGTCGCGCATCACCTCAAGCTCGAATTCCTTCCAGCCAAGGACGGATTCTTCGATCAGGCACTCGTGCACCGGCGAGAGATCGAGGCCGCGGGCGAGGATCTCCATCAGCTCCTCGCGGTTGTAGGCGATGCCGCCGCCCGAGCCTCCGAGGGTGAAGCTGGGCCGGATCAGCACCGGGAAGCCCATCTTGCTGGCAAAGTCCAGGCCGTCGCGCAAGTTGTTCACCAGCGCGGACTTCGAGACTTCGAGGCCGATCCGGATCATGGCGTCCTTGAAGAGTAGCCGATCCTCGGCCTTCTTGATGGCTTCGAGCTTGGCGCCGATCAGCTCGACACCGTAGCGGTCCAGAATCCCGGCGTCGGCCAGGTCAACGGCCAGGTTCAGCGCCGTCTGCCCGCCGACAGTTGGCAGCAGCGCGAACTTGCCGGCCTTGGGCTGAGAGGAAAGCATCTCCGCCTCAATGCGGATAATCTCCTCGACGTATTCGCGGGTGAGCGGCTCGATATACGTGCGGTCGGCCAGGTCCGGATCGGTCATGATGGTGGCCGGGTTCGAATTCACGAGCACCACCTCGTAGCCCTCTTGTTTCAGAGCTTTACAAGCCTGGGTCCCCGAGTAGTCGAACTCCGCCGACTGCCCAATCACAATCGGCCCCGAGCCAATTACCAGGATCTTCTGAATGTCATTTCTGCGTGGCATGTCTTTGACGAATTCCTAGTCGTTATGTCCAGTGTTCCTGAGTATGGCTTGATTGAACTTGCTTTTGCTCGTGAAGACCGAGGAACAGTCATCCGAGCAGGCCCCGGGTCCGGCGATCACATACAGCGTCTCGCTATGCAGATACATCAACGCTTCCACACCGACGATCACCTCTCTGCCGACTGGCGAATACCCTTTCATGTTGACATGGAGCCAGTAGAGGCCCGAAGCATGCTTGATCTCAAATCTTCCGGCGCGGTCCGTCTTTGTCGAGTACAGGACATTGTCATCCTGGTCTAAAGTCACCGCCGCTCCCGGAATCGGATTGCCCTTCGCATCCACGAAAACCCCGCGCACGTGCGCGAGATGGTATGGCCCAGGAACCTCAATCTGGGCTTGGGCTGCCGCGGCCATCGCCACACCCGAGGCGGCGATCGCTAACATATTCAGAATGTTATCTCTGCGCGGCATGTGCTTCTTTTCTGCCCAATCTCCTGGAAGGGCTGAGCCACGCCCTCAAAATGAGCAAAGGGAATGCTCTTCATTGCGAATCGTCGGGGTCGGTATCCAGCCGAGGAACATAGTCCAGCTGGTTCATGATCGGGTCCGATAGGGCAGGCGAATCAGATGCCCAACATATTCGCTGTGTTACAGCCTTCAGATCAGGTGCACTGAACACAAACCGCTCATCATACCGAAGGTAGAGAGTCTTGAAAAACTCCTCAAATCGCAAAGGACTGCCAGCTGCGGGAAAAGAATCGAGGAGCTCGCCGGCTGTGGCATCCGCCATTTCGACCATTGCCAGTGAGACCGCCTCATATCTGCTCACATCATTCCGAATGCCCCTTCTCCCTGTTAGCTCCCGTAACGCCGAGTGAAATCGAATAATCGACTCAACAGGTTCGCCGCCCTCATGAAGTGCGATGTCGTTCGAAGCAAGTTGGCGCGAAGGCGAATTGCCTTCGGGGGCTGCGACGGAGACGGCCTTTTCAATTCGCCGATTAGCGCGAACCGCGAACATATAACCGAAGGCCAAAGCCGGATAGGTAATGTGCAGATTGGTGCATTCACCGATCGTCTCTTCCATTCGATTTGTAAGATTGCGAAACGCTCCCGTCATCCCCTTGCATGAGACCGCCAGGACCGGTCCAAGGCCAGCTTTCAAAACAACCACATCGACATTCTTGGTCTTCAAACCGCCGAGTACAGTCGCCTCTCCACCCGTCGCGGACTTCGGCACATGGGCCAAAAGAAACCGTTGGCCTTTCCGAGTTACGGAAAATGGAGGGCGGGGCGTAAGGTCGTCCGGGTGAAAACCGCCTTCGAGGACGAGTCGGCACGCGACGTACCAGTGTAACGGCTTGATGTGTTCTTGACTCTGAGTTGTGCCGCTAAAGGTTGCAAAGTGCTGCAACGACGACTTCTGACTGACCCATTTGCAAATCCTCCGATCCGAGTTCTCAGTTGGAGACATAATGCCTCCAATTTCGCATCTTAGAGACAGCGTCTGTTAGGACTTGTGCCGGCAAATCGGGCGTCAGTCGGTGCCGTGGGATTAGGATTTGTCCTGCTTCCCTTGGCTCAAGCTTCAACATGCCCCCCCCCAGCGGGTGTCCCTCGATCTCACAGCTTAGTTGCACAAACGTGGAAGCCCATGCTCGCTGCACGAGTGATACCGCCTTCGGCTCCGTAAACCGAACGCTATGAACGGAATTCGTGCACGTGCAGCCGGCGTCATTACGAACAAGGCCTGGTTCGAGCCCCGACATGTAGGTTAGAAAGAAGTCAGGTGTCTTTACGTCGGGAACTACATACCACGGATCGCGGGTGCGGCATTTATAGGTCTCTCGAGCCCTTTGCCCAGCATCGGAATCAAGATAGCGCATTACGCATGCTGGCAGTTCAGTCGTCTTTTCCAGTTTGAGTAACAGCACCTGCTCGTCTGCTCTATACCACCGCTCGAGAATCTCCCGCGTCAAATCTCCTGGCGGCAGCGCTCTGCCATTCCGCACAGTTGGATGAAGCAAGTTTCTTGGAATCCCCAGCCTTTTCGCCGTCGAAGGGCGAAAGTGGAAGAAATCGTTGTCGCCGCTTACGTAACCGATCCCGATATTTGCGACCTCGGTCAGCCGAAATGATCCACCGGTCTGCGCAGCTTTCAAGTAGAATTCGCGAATTGTCGACGGCAAAAGATAAGGTCGGAGTCGCATCTTCCAAGAATCGTGTAACTCTGACACGGGAATAGAAACTGTAGCCTTAGGAGGCTCGGTCGAAAATACGAACGAATCCGCCTCCGTGAAGTGTAATGAGGTGGAGATCCCGCCGTAACCATCCGCATAAAGTAGCCAGCAATCCTCAGAGAGGTGCTCGAAGAACTTGTCTCTAATTGCCACTATCTGTATGTGTTGAAAGCTTCTTAGCAGAAAATCGACGAGGGGCCTTGCGTAGGGAGCGTGACCGATCTCGGCGGGTACAACAAACGCCATGCGGCCACCCGCTCTAAGAAGTCCCGCAGCCGCAACCAGAAAAGGGGCCCACGACGAACTCAGGCCGGAAAAGTTCGCCCCCAGCTTCGAGCAGAGTGCCAGAGCTCTGGCTCGCACATCTCCAGTGAAGTGCTGATATCGAATGAACGGTGGGTTGCCAACAGTGCATTCGAACCGCTCCTTGGTGCTCTCCGCCCACGCAAAAAAATCGCCCTCATGGACGAGAGCCCATGGAGCTCTCTGCATTGCAATCGCAGCGGAGTCTTTATTTTGCTCGATGCCAACACTCTTCCGATGCGCTGCCAGAAAGCGCCCATCTCCGCACGACGGATCGAGCAGGCGATCCGAGGGTCGCCGAACGGCCTAATTTACAAGTGCTCTCACTCCATCGTCCGGAGTGAAATACGATCCGGAGCGCTTCCGGTCCGTGCATCCCTCAAGGACGAGTTGCTCAGAATGAATCAAAGCCATGACGAGCCACCTTTAGATCTCAACTCGTTCTTCAAAGTGCGTTCATCCCTTCCACTCCTCCATCATCTGCCGGAAGTCGCGGAAGAGGTAGTGCGAGTCGTGCGGGCCGGGCGCTGCCTCTGGGTGGTACTGGACGCTGAACAGCGGCAGCGTCTTGTGGCGTAACCCTTCTAAAGTCTGATCGTTGAGGTCGACGTGGGTCAATTCGACTTCATTCGCGTTGATCGAGTCCGGATCGACGGCGAAGTTGTGGTTGTGAGCCGTGATCTCCACCTTGCCGGTTGCGTTGTTGCGGACCGGATGGTTGCCGCCGTGGTGCCCGAACTTGAGCTTATAGGTCTTGCCGCCGAGCGCCAGCCCGGTAAGCTGGTGGCCCAGGCAGATGCCAAAAACCGGCACCCGGCCCAGCATCTGGCCGATGGCCCGCACAGCATAATCCACCGGCTCGGGGTCGCCGGGACCGTTCGAGAGGAAGACGCCGTCGGGCTTGAGGCTGAGCGCGTCGTCGGCCGTGGTCTCAGCGGGAACCACCGTCACGCGGCACCCTTCGCGCGTCAACATACGCAAAATGTTGTGCTTGATGCCAAAATCATAAGCTACAACATGAAGTTTACGCTCTTTCGCATTCAGCACAAGAGAGTTGGGCAAAAACCGATCTTCCGACTGGTTGCGCGCATCGCCGGAGTCGAACGCGTAGGAAGACTTGGTGGAAACCACCCTGGCTAGGTCAGTTCCATCCATCTTATTGATTTTTCTTGCTTTGTGGACGAGGGCGTCCGTATTGCTCTCAGCCGTCGAAATCACCCCGCGCATAACGCCGTGGGTGCGCAGGTGCCGCACCAGGGCGCGGGTGTCAATCTCGGCCAGCACCGGGACGGCGTAGCGTTCCATGTACTCGTCGGTGACCTGTTCGGAGCGCCAGTTGGAGCTGATGGCGGAGAACTCGCGGACGATCAGGCCCTCAATATAGGGCTTGGCCGACTCATTGTCTGCCTGGTTGGTGCCGTAGTTGCCGATCTGGGGGTTGGTGAGAACGACGATCTGCCCGGCGTAGGAGGGATCGGTGGCGATCTCCTGGTAACCGGTAAGTGACGTATTAAAAACAACTTCTCCCTGGCATTCACCGGGGTGACCGTAGCCGTGGCCACGAAATATGCGCCCGTCTTCGAGCGCGAGAATCGCCTGCATTGCCGCTCCGAGGAGTGGATTCAATCGATTTTAGCAGAAGTTGACCGGTGGATTTCTCGGCATTTGCCGGGAATTAACGCAACACGCCTGCATCCTTGGCCGGCCAGTAGACAAACACCGCCTTGCCGTAGACCAGATCCCGCTCCACCGGGCCGAATTCTCTGGAATCAGAGGAGATGGAGCGATGGTCGCCCATCATGAAGTAGCAGTCGTCGGGGATCGTCAGCTCCGGCATGGAACGGGTGTCGCGGTATTCCGCCGGCACGTAGGGCTCGCGGAGCGGTCTGCCGTTGAGCCATACCTGGCCGCGCACGATCCGGATCCGGTCGCCAGGCAGCGCGATAACACGTTTGATGTAGCTCTTCTCCGGGTCCCTTGGGTACCTGAACACCACGATGTCGTCGCGCTCGATGGCCGAAACGTGATAGACAAACTTGTTGATGAACAGACGGTCGCGGTCTTCGAGCCGCGGCAGCATGCTGGTTCCTTCTACCCGCACCGGCTGGTAAAGAAAGGTGATGATCACCACCGAGGCAGCAGCGGAAATGAGCAGGTCGCGGAGCCACAGACCGATCGTGCTCGGCCGGGGCGCGGGAACAGGAACCGGCTGCCCTGCGTAGGGCGGTTCGACGGAGGAGCGATCGGAAAAAGTTGGCATTGCCCTGCTGTCCTTCATGAATCCATATCTAGCAGATTCTAAATGTGGATTGTGGCGCTGGCCGGAACGGTGCGGAAGCCCTGAAGCGTTTCGTCTCCTGCGCTCTTCAGCCATTGCGCGGTACTTCGCGCAGACCCACCCTGCGGCCCCTCCCAGAGTATAGATGAGAAGCCGGTGAAATGGTTATATCGGCGGCGCCGGCGCGACCTTCACGTTACCAGGAAGTGGGAACTGCGCGGCGCGCACAGCCTTCAGGGTTCGGTCGAATCGCAGGCATCTTTCCGCAGAGAATCGCATCGCTCAAGAAACGCGCCTCTCCGCCCGCGCACTATACACAGAAGTTACGAGTCGTATACATCGCCTGAAGAGGTAATGCCTCTTTCGGTGGATTGAATGCAAAATAGGTGAATGGTTTAATTTCATTAATTCCAAGAGAGGTTGCGGTAGACGTTCAACACCGCACAGGACTAAATGGCGACCCTCGATCAATACTCCGAAGCTGTGGCAGCCTATGGCTACACGTTACCGCCGCCCCCCAAGGCTCAGGTCAACCGTCTGGGATTGGCGCTGCTCTACGCGGCGATCGGCACAGCGCTCGGAACCATGACCGGGACCGGCATGGCCGTCGTCAGCATGCAGCCTGGCGGCGCGGCCGCGTGGGCTCACCATCTCAGCCTGCCCAACCTGACCGGCGCCACGAAGGCAGCTCACGCTCCCTCTGCGCCTCAAGTCGCCCATGCCACACCTGCGCCTGTGGTCGCTCACGCTTCGACTGCGGCGGCTCCCGTGCAGGCAGCTTCAGCGCCCGCCGTTTCAGCACACATCGTTTCAGCGCATGCGGCTCCAGCATCCGCAGTTTCAGCATCCGCGGTTCCAGCGCCTGTGGTCCATCCCAGCCTCCTGGCCAGGATTGTTGCTCCGTCCGTCGTAGAGGCCAGCGTTGACACCAAGGCTGTGCAGCGCGAACTCGCAGTCCGTCACACCGCCACGCTCGCGCCCGTCGTTCACCGGCAGAATGCCATTGCGCCTTTGGCTCCGGTTCAAAAGCAATCCGCGCCGGCCGCCACGCTCGACGCGACCAACGCGCCTGCTGCTCTTCCCGTTCCGGCCGTGGTACCGGTCAGCCTGGACGATGTAGTGGGGCCGGTCACCGTCTTCTACAGCGAGGGCGATGTCACGGTCGTCGACTACGATGCCACGCTGGATACGATCCTGACCAACGACGGCAGAACCTTCGTCCTCGGACCTACGGTTGCCATGAGCAGTGCGGCGTCGTGGAACGACTATCGCGACAACGTTCACTACCGGTGCGACCAGGGCGGCAAGTGCACACTCACCCGCAGCGGCGTGGTCGCGCTCAACGCAAAGCTGATTTAGAAACAGGTTTTCTCCTCCGTTCCCGCCTGCCATCTTTGAGAGCTTTCGAAGTTGGCCAGACAAGAAAAGCAAGTTCTCAACCGGGCCAGTCAGTTTAAAGTTCGATACAGTTCCGGGGCTTTTTCAGTTCAGCCCGATTACGCAACCCAGGCGTGGCGCGTTTCCGGATCGTTCCAAATCAGATCAAAGAAACGGCGCTATAACTTAACGCAAGACTCAACCTATAACCAGAAAACCAACGTCGCGCGGCGGCGGAACAAACAGCTTCCGAGCTATCGGCAGCCGAGCCCTCCCGGCGGGCAGACCATCTGCGTGCGGTCGGGTTTTCCGATCGGCCTGGGCTGG
>JBAUCP010000188.1:0-7024 GCA_049677625.1 Occallatibacter sp.
CCCTTGAAGACGGCGCCCGTCACCTTGCCGTTGACTTCCCCGTAAAATGCAAAGCTGCCGTTGCGAAAAGTGATGTCGGCCTCATCGCGCGTGAGCTCAAGGTCTTTGACGGTGATGACTTCGCCGCCGGGCAGCAGGCCGCGCAGTTGCTGGTAATATGCATTGGCGTTCGCCGGGCGCTGCGCGCGCGCGGTGCCATGGCTGGCAATCAAAGCGCACAAAATAACAAGGCAAGAGACACGAAAACGAAACGTCACTCCTGGGCCCCCGAGGTATGGATTTGCTCGTGGCACCAATATAGTGCATCGGCAGCGCATTGCAGCCAAAAAATTCCTGCAACTGAGAACGAAAGGAACGCTGTCTCCGGCGCAAGTCGCGCTACGGCACATAGAGATCGACATACTCGTTGACAGGCATCTGTTCGAGACGATCGCGATCGAGCGACGCGGCGAGAATGCGCTCCTGCTGCTCAGCGGCGAAGCGCCGGCGCAGGTTCGTTTTGAATTTTTCGATCAGCAGCGGAATGCCTTCCTCGCGGCGGCGGCGATGGCCGATGGGGTACCCGACGGTTTCTTCAAGCACAGCGCCGTCGCGCAGCTCCATGCGCAGCGTGTTGGCAATCGAGCGCTTTTCAGGGTTGTGATAATCGGCAGTGAAGGCGGGTTCTTCCACGCACTCCACTTTGGCGCGCAGCGCGTCGATTCTTGCATCGGCAGCCACATCGTCTTCGTAGTCGGCAGCCGTGAGCCGGCCAAAGAGCAGCGGAATCGCAATCATGTATTGGATGCAATGGTCGCGGTCGGCCGGATTGGCCAACGGTCCCTGCTTGTCAATGATGCGCAGGCAGGCCTGATGCGTGCGGATGGTGATGCGGCTGATCTCCTCGGCTGATTTGCCCATTGCATTGAGCCGCGCGTGCAGCTTCATGGCCGCTTCTACCGCCGTCTGGGCGTGGAACTCGGCAGGAAAGCTGATCTTGAAGAGCACGTTCTCCATCACGTAAGACCCGTAAGACCGCTGAAACTTGAATTCGTTGCCGCGAAACGAAACGTCGTAAAAGCCCCATGTCTTTGCGGTGAGCGCGGAGGGATAGCCCATCTCGCCGGCGCGCGCCATCAGCGCCAGGCGCACAGCGCGGCTGGTTGCGTCGCCTGCGGCCCAGCTCTTGCGGGAGCCGGCGTTGGGTGCGTGGCGATAGGTGCGAAGGCTCTGGCCGTCGACCCACGCGAGCGAGAGCGCATTGACGGTCTGTTCGCGCGTGAGCCCGAGCAACTGGCTCACCACCGCCGTGGACGCAACCTTGACGAGCACGACGTGATCGAGGCCGACCTTATTAAACGAGTTCTCAAGCGCGATGCAGCCCTGAATCTCGTGCGCCTTGATCATGGCTGCCAATACATCGCGCATACGCACTGAAGGCTTGCCGTCTGCAAGACGGCTGCGCGAGAGCCAGTCAGCAACGGCGAGGATGCCGCCGAGATTGTCGGAAGGGTGACCCCACTCGGCGGCGAGCCACGTGTCATTGAAGTCGAGCCAGCGAATCATGGCGCCGATGTTGAACGCCGCCTGCACGGGATCGAGTTGATAGCTGGTGCCGGGCACACGCGCGCCGTTGGGCACGATGGTGCCCGGCACAATGGGTCCAAGCAGCTTGGTGCATGCGGGATACTCGAGGGCTTCGAGCCCACAGCCAAGCGTGTCGATCAAGCAGTGGTGCGCGGTGGCGTAGGCCAGATCGCTCTCGATCTCGTAGCCCAGCGCGTAATCGGCAATGTCGGTCAGGACCTTGTCCGGCGCAGGGCGCTCATTGCTGATGTGCGACGACACGCAATCTCCTTTTTCTCAGCCACAACCATGGGTGCCCCACCCTCGCCGCGTTCTTGTTTTTGCGGCTAGGGTGGGATTCGCACTATCTACGCTCTGAAATCGGCACAAACTTGAGATTGACTGGCCCTACATAATTCGCCGAAGGCCGAATGATCTTCCCGTCCTGCCGCTGCTCAATCACGTGCGCGCTCCAGCCGGCGGTGCGGGCCATCACAAAGAGCGGCGTAAACAGGTCCACCGGAATGCCCATCAGTTGATACGCGACGGCCGAGAACCAATCGAGATTGGGAAACATGCGCTTGGCGTCGTGCATGGTGGCCTCAATGCGCTCGGCGATCGAGTAGAGCCGCAGGCCATCGGAGTCCGCGGCCAGCGCACGAGCCGAGGCCTTGATGATGTCGCTGCGCGGGTCGGCGATGGTGTAGACCGGATGCCCGAAGCCGATGACCACCTCGCGATTTTCCACGCGGCGGCGAATGTCGGCCTCGGCTTCATCGGGAGTGGCGTAGCGCAACTGAATCTCGAGGGCAACCTCATTTGCGCCGCCATGCTTGGGCCCTTTGAGCGCGCCGATGGCGCCGGCGATGCACGAATACATATCGGAGCCGGTGCCGGCGATGACGCGCGCAGTGAAAGTAGAAGCATTGAACTCGTGCTCCGCGTAGAGGATCAGCGAGCTCTGCATCGCCGCGATCCACGGGGCCGGGGGCGCGGTTCCATGCAGCAGATGGAGAAAATGCTCCGCGATCGAGTCGCCGCCAGCCTCTTCGTCGATGCGGCGGCCGTTGCGCGCGAACTGGTGCCAGTAGACGAGCATGGATGGCAGCGAGGCGAGCAGCGAATCGGCAATCGCACGCGCGCCGTCGTCGTTGTGGTCCGCAGCTTCAGAATGTATGCAGCCGAGCACGGAGACGCCGGTGCGCAGCACGTCCATCGGGTGCGCAGTCGCGGGCAGCAGTTCGAGCGCGTGCTTCAACTGCGGCGGCAATTTCCGCAGGGCGCGCAGCCGCGCTTTGTAAGCAGCCAGCTCCGCGGCGTTTGGCAGCTTGCCGTGCACCAGCAGATGCGCGACTTCTTCAAACTCGCAGTGCGCGGCGAGATCGTTGATGTCGTAGCCGCGATAATGCAGGTCGTTGCCGCTTTGCCCCACGGTGCAGATGGCCGTGTTGCCGGCTGGCGTGCCCGAAAGCGCCACGGATTTTTTCGGTTTGAATCCAGTCGGCGGCGTATTGGCTTGTTCAGTCGTCATGGAGATCACCCGAGAGCATCAAAAAAATCGATAGACGGCGGAAGTGTCTATGTGGTCCCTTTGCCCTTCGCAAACAGCTCATCCAGCTTCCGCTCGTAAGCGTGGTAGTCGAGATAGCGGTAAAGCTCTTCGCGGGTCTGCATCATCGGCACTACGCCGCGCTGCGTTCCCTCGGCGCGAATCGTCTCGTACACCTTGAGCGCCGCGGCGTTCATGGCGCGATAAGCGGCGCAGCAGTAAAGAATCATATCCACGCCCGCGGCCGCAAGCTCGTCGCGCGTGAAGAGCGGCGTTTTGCCGAACTCGGTGATGTTGGCGAGAATCGGCACACCTACTGCCTTGCGGAACTCCGTGTACATGCGCGCTTCTGTCACCGCCTCGGCAAAGATCATATCCGCGCCGGCAGCCACATAGGCCTGCGCGCGCTCGATCGCCGCGGCCAGTCCCTCATTGGCCAGCGCGTCGGTGCGCGCCATGATCACAAATTGTGAGTCGGTGCGCGCGTCGACTGTGGCCTTGATGCGATCCACCATCTCCTCGGCTGCAACAAGCTCCTTGCCTGGCCGGTGGCCGCAGCGTTTGGCGCTCACCTGATCCTCGATGTGAACGGCAGCCGCACCGGCCTTCGTCAACGACCGTATGGCCCGCGCGATGTTGAACGCCCCGCCCCAGCCCGTGTCGATATCGACGAGCAGCGGAAGCTCCGTCGCGTCGGTAATGCGCCGCACGTCGACGAGCACATCTTCCAGAGTGCTGATGCCCAGGTCGGGAAGCCCGAGCGAGTTGGCCGCTACGCCGCCGCCCGAAAGGTAAAGCGCGCGAAAGCCCGTAGCCGCGGCCATGCGCGCCGTGTAGGCGTTGATGGCGCCCGCTACCTGGAGCGGCTTTTCCGCTGCCAGCGCCGCCCGAAACCGCGCCCCCGCTGTCTCTGATTCTGGAGCCGCCCCCATACCTCTTCCTTTCGACGCATCATAACAGTTCGTCGCATCGATTTCCCGAAACCCGGTATGCAGTGCGACAATCATCGCGTCGGGGCCGGTCTGATTTTCGAAACGGCCTCAGCCCGGAGGAATCATCGCCATGAAATGTCTCTTCGTCTGTACGGGCCTTCTGCTTGGCGCCGCCAGCCTGCTCGCGCAGCAAAATCCACCCGCCAGCCCGCCGGTCACGGTGGGGGCGATCATCAGCGGCAAGTCAATCTCCATCAGTTACAGTTCGCCGCGTGTGAAGGGCCGCTCGGGTCATATCTTTACCGCGGACGGGCTCATCAGCCACGATCCGCATTATCCCGTGTGGCGCGCGGGCGCGAATGCGGCCACCACGCTCAAGACCAACGCCGACCTGACCATCGGCGATCTTGAGGTGCCCGCCGGCACCTACACGCTGTTTGTCGATATCTCCGACCCAGCGAACTGGGTCTTCATCGTGAACAAGCAGACCGGCGAGTGGGGCCTGAAATACGACGGTACACAGGACCTGGGCAAGACCAAGATGACCATGGCCACGCCGCCCAGCCTGGTGGAGGACCTGAAGTACACGCTCACGGACGATGGCGGAGGCAAAGGCACGCTCACCTTGGCTTGGGAGAACGTGAGCGCATCGGTGCCCATCCAGGTGCATTGATACGCAGCATGCGTTGCGATGGGATGGGCGGCAGAGGATTGCGGAAGTTTGCCGCCTTCCCGGTACAATAGAGAGGGCGAAGGAATCCGCGCCGAAGGGGTAAACACCTTGCCGCTCTATCCGTACCGCTGCACCCAGTGCGGCCATCGATTCGAAAAGATCCAGAATTTCAGCGCCGAGCCGGACAAGGTGTGCCCGAAGTGCGGCGGCGCCGTGGAGCGCCAGCTGACCGCGCCACGCCTGCAGTTCAAGGGCGCCGGATGGTATGTGAACGATTACGCGCCCAAAAGCAGTGGCGACAGCACCTCGTCCACATCGGACTCCTCCAACTCAGAGACCAAGGCTCCCGCCAAGACCGACAGCAGCGCCGCCCCCAGCTCTTCCAGCCCGGCCGCGCCCGCCGCTGCGCCTGCGCCTGGCTCCACAACGAGCTGACTCAAGAGCCCGCTGCGCGCCGCCGTAAGATAGTGGAGAGCTTGCAGCACCAGGCCCTCCCATGAATCTCAACCCAGCCTCACTCAATCCGGAACCGCAACCGCTGCGCGCACACCGGCCGGGCGTTGCGGTTAGCGCACTTGCTGCCGCGGGCGCGGTTCTGCTTGCAGCCGGCATCGCGGCGGAGCTGCTGCGCGCGCCTGCGCACCTTGCCGCGTGCGTCCGCTGGACGGGCCTCGCGCTCTTCGTGCCTTTTGCTGTGCGCCGCCGCTCATTGCTCGTCTGGACTTTTTTCGCCATGCTGGCTGGGGCCGAGCTGGGCGCAGATGCGCCACACTTCGCCGCCGGCATTCGCGTCTTCGGCGACCTGTTTCTGCGCCTGGTGCGCATGATCGTGGCGCCGCTTATCTTCGGCGGCATCGTCACCGGCATCGCCGGCCACGGCGAGCTGCGCGGCGTGGGCCGTGTTGCGCTCAAGGCGCTCGTGTTCTTTGAGGTTGTCACCACCTTCGGCCTCATCCTGGGCGCTATCGCCATTGACATTTCGCAAGCCGGGGTAGGCGTGGTGCTTCCGGCGCAGACGCAGGCCGAAGCATTGGCGCCCGCGGCGCATGCTCAGGATTGGCAACAGATGCTGCTCAACATCTTCCCTGAGAACATTGCGCAGGCCGTCGCGCAAAACCAGGTGTTGCAGGTGGCCGTCTTCGCGCTTCTCTTTGGCGTGGCTCTGGCCACACTGCCCGCGCCGCGTCGTGCGCCGCTGGTCAGTGTGCTGCAATCGCTTACCGACACGATGTTCCGGCTTACACGCATCGTTATGTACCTGGCGCCGCTCGCAGCCGGCGCGGCTCTCGCGTACACGGTAGGCAGCATGGGACTGGCCTCGCTGCTGCCGTTGCTCAAACTTCTGCTCACGTTTTACATCGCGCTGGCCGTGTTTGTGCTGCTTGTGCTTGCACCCGTTGTAATGGTCGCGCGCCTTCCGCTGCGCGGCCTTTTGACTGCGATTGCCGAGCCCGCCGCCATCGGCTTCGCCACCACCACTTCAGAGGCCGCGCTGCCGCTGGCCATGGAGCGCATGGAGGCCTTCGGCGTTCCGCGCTGGATCGTCTCTTTCGTCATCCCCACCGGCTACAGCTTCAACATGACCGGCTCCAGTCTTTATCTTTCCATGGCCGCGCTCTTCGCCGCGCAGGCCGCGGGCATGCACTTCACAATCGGCCAGCAACTTGTCATGCTCTTCACGCTCATGCTCACCAGCAAGGGCGTGGCCGGCGTTCCGCGCGCGGTTCTCGTTATTCTGCTGGGAACGGCCAGCTCGTTTCACATCCCAACCGTCGCCGTGCTGATGCTGCTGGGCGTCGATACATTGATCGACATGGGCCGCGCTTCGTTGAATGTCATCGGCAATTGCCTGGCCAGTGCGGTAGTGGCGCGGTGGGAGGGTGAAATGTGACCCTCCGACGATTTGCCTTGCAGGCTTGCTTACTTCAGCTTTACGGCATGAGTGCCAAACCATCTGTCGATGCGAACAACCTGGGCTTTCCGGTCGCCCAAAAATGTGAAACCAAGCACGGTCCGTTTCAGTGCCACCAGAGGCGTTATCCTGGTGCCTCCGTCCCCGATGATCTGATAGCCCAGAACGCAAGAGCCGGGCGAAGGTCTACTCCGCATGAGCGGGCAGACAAAATAGACAAGAAGAGCAGGTATTGCCAGTAAGATGGTCAACACAGAGAGCAGGCTATCGCCAGGAGCAGGGCTCGCTCTCACGAAGCTCCATGCAAAGACGCCAGTTCTTCTCCACTCCGCAAGTATCGGAATGAGTCCCAGAACCGGGGAAATACATGCGAGTACTAAAAGGAAATCTACGCAAAATGCTCCCAGCCGGCG
>JBAUCP010000189.1:0-1914 GCA_049677625.1 Occallatibacter sp.
GAAACGCCGATGCGCTTCGGGTTGCAGAATACCTGGACAACAAGGTCGAAACGCTCTTACGCGAAGCGGCAGCCTGAAAGGGCGTTGTTTCTAATCGCTCAAAAAGGGCAGCGACCTGCCAACCTGAATCTTCAAGAATTTGATCCCGTCAGAGAAGCGGTGAGCATTTCCCATTCAGGTGAAATATGATTGTGAGTCGGTGGCCAAGTTATGGCAGAAAACGACGAGGCGAAGAAGCATAATTTTGCAGAGGGTCTGCTCGTTCGCGATCTTGCCGACGGAGCGATCGCCGTTGGCAAGGTCGCGGGCGAAGATGTAGTACTGGTGCGCCGAGGTGACGAGTTCTTTGCGGTTGGCGCAAGCTGCTCGCATTACCACGGAGAGCTTTCGAAAGGCCTCGTTGTTGGAGACACTTTGCGATGTCCTCTGCATCATGCCTGTTTCAGCCTGCGTACTGGAGAGGCGTTGCGGGCCCCTGCGCTCGACCCGATACCGCGCTGGCATGTGGAAACAATTGACGACAGAATATTTGTTCGAGAGAAGCTTCCAGAACTCGGTCGAAAACAACTGTGCCGCTCCGCTGAGGGTCAGAAGCCGCCTGCTTCGGTGGTAATCATAGGAGGCGGCGCCGCCGGCCTTGGAGCCGCGGAAATGCTCCGTCGCGAGGGATATGATGGTCCGTTGACCATGATCAGCGCGGATGATTGGCCACCATATGACCGGCCAAATCTGTCCAAGGACTTTCTCGCCGGCACTGCGCCGGATGAGTGGATGCGGTTGCGATTACCTGAATATTACCGTGAACAGGATATTGATCTGCTATTAAATACACGCGTGTCCGCGCTGGACATTTCTGCAAAACAAGTTCACCTGGAGAACGGCGCGATGTACCGATTCGAAGCCCTTCTCATCGCGACCGGGTCAGAGCCCGTGCAATTACAGATTGAGGGTGCGACCGGTTCCCAGCTTCACTATCTGCGCACATTCGCGGATGCCCGCGCGATTGTATCGAGGGCGGCGTCTGCCCGTCGTGTTGCCGTCATCGGCGCAAGCTTCATTGGACTCGAGGTTGCAGCCTCCTTACGCTCCCTTGGGATCGCTGTGGACGTGATAGCGCCTGGGAGTCAACCTATGGAACGCGTGATGGGGCCGGATGTAGGCCTCATGGTTCGTGTGCTTCATGAAGCCCACGGCGTGGTTTTCCATATGGGTGAAACCGTCTCAAAGATAGATGGATCCGCATTGCTGCTGACCGGAGGCGGCACAGTGGTGGCGGACTTTGTGGTCTTGGGCGTAGGCGTCCGCCCCTCCGTGTCCCTGGCCGAACAAGCGGGACTGGCGACGGATCGCGGCATTGTAGTGAATGAATATCTCGAGACAAGTGCTTCAGGAGTCTTTGCCGCGGGCGACATTGCACGGTGGCCCGATCCGCATTCCGGGGAGATGATTCGAGTTGAGCACTTTGTGGTGGCTGAGCAGCAGGGGCAGGTAGCGGCAAAAAACATTCTTGGCCGCCGGGAACGATTCGATGCAGTGCTTTTTTTCTGGACCCAGCAGTACGATGTTGCCATTAACTATGTGGGGCACGCCGAGCGGTGGGATTCGGTGGAGATCGACGGCAACCTTCATGCCCATGACTGTTCGGTGTCATACAAACGCGGAGGAAAAACCCTCGCTTTTGCGACGATTTCGCGGAATCTGGAAAATCTTGAAGTCGAGGCCGCGATGGAATCCCGGGACGTCTGAGCGGACATAACATTCGATCTCTTGCACTCGACTTCATTTAAGTCAGTGGGTGGAAGTCGCCAAGCATGGTTGGAATGAGCTCCGACAGAGTCGGATGAATGTGCATTATTCCTGCCGAAGCAACGATCAGATCGGCTCGGTCGAACCTCGGGGACACGCGAGTGCATC